>VGSD01000067.1 GCA_016875155.1 Deltaproteobacteria bacterium
ATTTGGCCAAATCGATCTCCGCCTCCCCCTTGACATTGATCACTGGCACACTGTACGGACAGACCCTCACGCAGGTCAAACACGCCGCACACCGCTCCCCCTCCACCATCGCCACCACACCACCGACCTGCAGAAATTCTTGAGAGAGAATGGTTGCCGCCCGCGCAGAGGCTGCCTCAGCTTGGGCAATCGTCTCGTTGATCGATTTCGGGTAGTGCGCCATACCACAGAGGTAAAGACCATCACTCGCAAAATCAACCGGCCTCAATTTGACATGGGCTTCCAGGAAAAATCCATCCAGTGTCAACGGAAATTTAAAGAGATTGGCTAGCTCCTTGCTTCCCTCATTTGGAACGACCGCCTCAGAGAGAACAAGAAGGTCTGGATGAAGCGTTAAGGGAAGATGAAGCATGGGATCTTCTATCTGAACAGCCAATCTTCCATCAGAAAGGGAGACAGAAGGTTTTTTCTTATCATCAAACCGGACAAAGAGAACTCCTTTCTCTCTGGCCTTGGTATAAAAAGCCTCCTTAAATCCATAAGTCCGCATATCTTTATAAAGGATAGTGATGGAGACATTGGGATGAAGCTCTTTCATTCTGATCGCATTTTTAATGGCCACACTGCAGCAGATTCGACTACAATAGAAAGGCCTAGAGGGATCCTCATCCCACGGCCCAACGCACTGGATCATCACAATCGACTTGGCTTTTGAAAGAGATGGATCTTTTTCAAAAATTCTTTTTTCGAGCTCTTCCTGGGTAATGACTCTTTGATCCTCTCCCAGATGATATGCTTTTCCACGATACTCCTTTCCTCCCGTGGCAATAATCGTTGTTCCATGCTCAATCACTCTCGGGGCTGAACCATTGGCGACCTTTGTCTTGAAGTTCCCCACTGCTCCTTCATGTTCTATAACCTGATGACCTTTCAGAACCTCAATCCTTGGGTGGCTTTCAACTTTTTTGATTAAATCACTTAGGTAAGCCTTGGGGTCACCCCCGCTACCGCTGATATAGATCTGATTTAACCTTCCGCCAAGATTCTTCTCTCTTTCGACCAAATAGACAGAATATCCCTGTTCTGCCATGCTCAGAGCACTTACCATTCCAGCGAGCCCCCCACCAATAACGAGGCTGCTGTGAACAAGGCTCCGCGGAACCGGATGGAGGGGTTCCAGATTCCTAGAACAGGCCACGGCCATCCGGACAAGTTCTTTTGCCTTCTCTGTGGCCTCCGCTTTCAGTCCCATATGAACCCAGGAGCATTGATCACGGATATTGGCCATCTCGAAGAGGTAGGGATTGAGTCCTACTTCGCGAATCGTATCTCTGAAAAGAGGCTCATGCGTCCTTGGAGTGCAGGAGGCAACAATCACCCGGTTCAAATTGAGTTCCTGCACCCTTTCCTGGATTAACTTCAGGGAATCTGCAGAGCAGGTATAGATCGTATTCTCAGCATGGACCACTCCAGGAAGGGATTTTACAAATTCAGTCACCTCTTTCACGTCCACCGTTCCCGCAATATTTGTTCCGCAACTGCAGATGAAAGCTCCGATTCGTAGCTCCTCTTCCCGAGAGACTTTCCTCTCTTCAGGATACTCTTTCTTTCTCTCAAGTGTTCCACGGGCTTCACCGATGACCGATAGGGCTCTTGCGGCTGCTCCGCTTGCCTGAATCACGCTGTCAGGAATATCTTTCGGTTCTGTAAAGGCGCCGCAGGCGAAGACACCGGTTCGGCTCGTATCAATCGGCTTGAAGTCTTCTGTCCAACAGAATTGATAGGAGTCGAGTTCAATACCCGATGCCTTGGCTAACTGTTCAATATCCGGAAGAGGAGACATCCCTATGCTCAGTATTGCCAGATCAACCCTCTCCTCTTTAATGGTATGACCTCCATCTGACTCCTCGTATCGAATGAGGATATCCTTTGTTTCGGGATCTTCTTCTAATCCGGAGAGGCGGCAGGGGATATACTGAATCCCTTTCTCCTTCCCTCTCTCGAAATAAGCATCAAACCCCTTTCCAAAAGCCCTCATATCCATCTGGAAAATCTTAATCTCCACGCCCGGGATGTGCTCCATGGCGAGCATGGCTTCTTTGGTCGCATACATACAGCAGACCGAACTGCAGTAGTCGTGTCCCTTCTCTCTTGAACCCACGCACTGGAGGAAAGCGATCTTCTTTGGTTCCTGATGGTCTGAAGAACGCCGTGTGACATGTCCTCCCCACGGACCAGAGGCGCTGAGCATTCTCTCAAACTCCATGCTCGTCACCACATTGGGATAGCGGCCATAACCCAGCTCGGGCGAAAGCTCGGGATTGTAAAGTGAGTAGCCAGGCGAAAGAATGACAGAACCCACCTCCAGCTCTTCAAGGACATCCGCCTGCTGATGGTCGATTGCCTCACGTTTGCAGACCTGGACACAGAGATGGCATTCCGAACAGATCCCGCAGGTAAGACATCTCGCTGCTTCCTGTCTTGCCTGTTCTTCAGTGAGAACCAGCTCCACCTCTCTAAAGTTTTTAATCCTTTCTTCTTCTGATAATTCAGGATTCTTTGTCCTATGGGATAAATCGACTTTCCCTTCCTCAACCATCTGATCAATCTCTTCTCGGGAAAGATCAACTACAGGAAGAGGGATCTGTTCCCTCGGGGTAAGAAGAGGGGCGCCTCTTAAATAGCGGTCAATTGAAAGCGCACCCCGCCGGCCATCGGCAATGGCTTGGATCAGAATCCAGGGTCCTCTTGCTACATCGCCTCCTGCAAAGACTCCGGCTCGATTGGTGGCCAAGGTATGCGGATCGATAGCAAAAGTCCCTTTGGGAGTGACTTCAAGACCGTGGGAATCCTCAAGGAATGAGATTTCAGGAGCCTGTGCCACTGCAGCGATCATCGTATCCGCAGGAATGATCGATTCCGAACCTTTGATGGGGATGGGTCTTCTCCGTCCCGAAGAATCGGGCTCTCCTAATTCCATCTTCACACATTTCACACCCTTGACACGACCTTCCTCAACAACCACCTCGACAGGTGCCGTGAGTATCTGTATCTCAATTCCTTCCTTTTCTGCGGCTTCTACCTCCCATGAATTGGCTGGCATCTCATCCCGTGACCGCCGGTAGAGGATGCTCACTTCTCTAGCGCCCAAGCGAAGAGCTGTCCTTGCGGCATCGATGGCCACATTTCCACCACCGACCACAACCGTCCTTTCCCCTACCCTCGGTGCAATGGGAATTCCAAAGGCAATGATGAATCGGTCATCAAGCCCCTCGGTAATGCCAAATCTTTCAGCCAGACTGACTCCTTGAAGAAAAGGAACGCCGTGATGAACACCCAGAGCATCCTCGCCCGGAATTCCCAATTTCTGAGCTTCATGGGCGCCCATTGCCAAAAAGATGGCTGAATAACCCGAATCAAAGAGGCTGTTGATATTTCGGATGGGTGTATTTAATTTCAATTCAACATTCGGATGATGGATGATCTCATTGATCTCTCTCTGAAGCACATCCCTCGGGAGGCGGTAGGACGGAATGCCCACTCTCATCATCCCACCTGCCACTGGTAGGGCTTCAAAGATCGTGACCTGATAACCCATCCTCGACAATTGATGGGCACAGCTCAATCCTGCAGGTCCTGCTCCAATGATGGCAATCTTCGCTTTCGGTCGTTCCGGTTCTCTATCTTTATCACTCCGAACTCCCAACTCCGAACTCCCTGCCTGTCCGGCAGGCAGGCGAACTTCTTTATCCAATTCCTCCCGATGATCATAGACCCAGTCAGCCGCGAATCGCTTCAGAGCGCAGATGGAAACCGGCGTGTCCAACTTCCCCCGATTGCATTTCTCTTCACAAGGATGGTTACAAACACGCCCTACAGAGGCAGGAAAGGGATTGTATTCTTTCACCACGTCGAGCGCCTCTTTATACCGGCCAGCCTGAATGAGAGCGATATAGCCCTGGGCGCTCGTCTCAGCAGGACAGGTGGATTTACAGGGACTCGTTCCCCTTTTAGTAACAAGGAAGGTATTGGGAACAGCTTGAGGATAGGGCCTATAAATTGCCCTTCTCTGATCAAGACCTTCGTTGAATTCATTGGGAAGGAAAATCGGACAGACTTCCGTGCAGTCATTGCAACTGGTACACTTGCTCATATCCACATAACGGGGATGTCTTCGAACAGTGGCCTTAAAATGTCCGGCTCCTCCTTCCAATCCGATCAGCTCGGCATTCGTAATGATCTCGATATTGAGATGGCGACCAGCCTCCACCAATTTGGGAGAGACGATGCACATAGCGCAGTCATTGGTTGGGAAGGTCTTGTCGAGTTGTGCCATCTTTCCACCAATCGCCGGGGCCCGTTCCAGCAAGTAAACCCTCACTCCAGAGTTTGCCAGATCGAGAGCAGCCTGTACCCCGGCGATTCCTCCCCCCACGACTAACGCAGCACCAATCTTTTCAACCATGCTCCCCTCGCCTATTGCTTTTGCATGAATATGCGATATTCATAAATCCGAAATTCGAATATCGAAATTCGAAACAAATCCGAATGTTAAAAATTCAAATTTCAAACCCTTCTTTTTTTTGGACGTTTTTAATTTGGTCATTTGAAATTGTTTCGAAATTCGCCTGCCTGCGTGAAGCCCCGCTCTGCGGGACGAAGGCAGGTATTTCGTATTTCGGATCTAAAGCTTCAACGCATCTAGGTATTTTGAAATCCGGTCCTCTGCGCCAATAGGAATGAAATGGACTCCCTGGCAAAGATCCTTCAGTCCTTTCACCAGGTCGCTGACGATCTCAATGCTGGCCTTCTCCTTGTCCGGAGATTTTGCTAATTTCTCAATGACATGGTTTGGCACCATTCCAGGTTTCACATGTTTATTCAAAAAAAGTCCCATCTCTGCGGATCGGACAAGGATTATTTCTGCAATCACCGGAATTCGAATCGGTCCAACCCGGTTCATAAACTGATGAAAGGAATCGAGATCGAAGACCGGTGTAGTCAGAAAATAATTAGTTCCAAGCCCGGCGAGTTCTTCCATCTCTTTAAGTTCCATATCTGGAACCTTTTTGCCCCAGCTTGAATCGATCCCCGATCCAATGCAGAATTTTGGTTTTACAAGAAGCTCCCTGCCTGAGATATCATGGCCCTCCTGAAGGCTTTCAACTACAGAGAAAAGTTTTCCTGAATCAACATGGAAGAACATGATCTCCTGAAGGCTATCCCCGGTTATCCTATAATCTTCTGTGAACGCAAGGATATTTTCGATCCCAGCCTCTGAGGCGTTGAGAAGATGTTCCTGGATATCGACTCGGCTCTTTTCCCGGCAGGTGGTCTGGAGGATGGGATCAAATTTTTGATCTCTTAGGGCACGGCAGGTACCCATGGTGTCTGTCACCAGCCCCTCGATCTTCAATTCAGGAACAGTCAGGGCATCGATCCTTCCACGAATTCGGTCAATATTCCGAACTAAGTCCTGAACCCCTGTTCCGATCGGAGGCTGAACCTCTGAGGTCACAACAAACTTTTTACTCTTTAAACTCTCTTCTAACTTCATAGGGCTCTCCTTTTAATTATAAAACAGATATGGAAAATTGTTAGAACCGATCATTTCTTCAACCCCAACAATTTGGCCACCTCATATCTCAATTGTTCCAGCGGAAGGGGTTTTGAAAAACAGGCATCTGCTCCATATTCCTTCATTTGTGTAAAGGCCTCATCATTGAGGTAGGCGGATAGGACAACAATCTTGACATCCTTGGTTTCGGGGCTGGACTTGACCCTCTGGCAAACTTCATAACCATTGATATCAGGCATCATGATATCGAGGATCAGGAGGTCCGGTTTGAAATGGCTTATCTGAAGGCCTGCCTCAAAACCATCTGAAGCGGAGATCATCTCATACCCATACTCATCCTCTTCAAGGGCCTGGACAATTGTCTCAACGATGATTTTGTCATCATCCACAACGAGGATCTTCTTTCTCTCCTCTCCTTTGGGTTCCTCCGGCAAAGGCATCCCTTTTTCTCGGAGGAATTGATCCATATCCTCCTTCTTAATCCTACGATGCCCTCCAACAGTTTTATATGCCTTTAGATGTCCCGCTTCGATCCAGTTAATGATTGTTTTAGAAGAAACCTTACAATACTTACTCGCCTGCGATACGGTTAAAATTTCCATAATTTACTCCTTTTATAGATTTTATAGTTTTTACTATTATTATAAAATTTATAGTTTGTCAAGTAATTTTTTGCGTTGCCAAGCTATTTTTATAACTATTTGATTTTTAAAATGATATTTCCGGGAGTAGCAAGCAGTAGTCTATTATTATTTCAAACCGGCTTTGCGAAGGGATTCAATGTAGCGGTCTTTGGTGGTTGGGTCTTTGTAAGGGTGGATTTTGGCGAACTGTTCAAGAGAAAATCTCGGATTTATCTTGAGGACTTCAGCCGATGCCTCTCGGGCCTCTCTTTCGCGTCCTGCTATGCTATACGTTGAAGTCAGGACGACATAGGACATGATATCCCTGGGCTCCCGTTCAATTCCTTTCTTAAGTTGGACAATGGCTTCTTCATACCTTCCCACGTCACGAAGCGCTACCGCATAGTGACGCAAATAGGTGTTGGGTGGTTTAGGATTAAATCGGATCGCACTTTTAAAGAAGGATATAGATTCCTCTTGCCTTCCTATGTAGAGCAAGATATTCGCATAGAAATAAACGACGTCAGCAGAATTTGGTTCAAGTTCGAGCCCACGCTCAGCATGAAAAATAGCTTCGTCATATTTCCGAGCCATCATTAAAGCGTAGCCTAAGCCAATGTGACCTAAAGCAAAGGAGTCATCCAGAGCGATTGTTTTCTTCATTAACTCAATGGATTTCTTGAGAGACTCCTGGGGATCCTTACTCAATCCAAGCCAGATATCACCGAGGTTTGCCATTGCCAGTGCCCTGTAAGCTGGTGCATACTTAGGAGCAAGTGAGATCGCTTCTTCTGCGAGTTTTTTCCCTTTGATAGTCCCTTCAATGGTAGACTGAGAAAATAAATATCTTGCCTCCATAACCTTCATAAAGGCATCAAGATTTTTAGTGCCTTTCGAGAACGCAAGGGCTTGTTCACCTTCCGTCAACTTCACCTGCAATGCTGTGATGATATGTTTTGTAATCTCATCCTGAAGAATAAATATATCTTTTGGATGCCTGTCATAACGCTCTGCCCATAAATGATGCCCAGTCAGGGCATCATTTAATTGCGCCGTGATCCTTAACTGCTCTCCGGCCTTGCGTACACTCCCCTCCAGGACATACTGAACCCCTAATTCTTCTGCGACCTGTTGGACTTTCACAGGCTTTCCTTTGTAGGTAAACGTTGAATTTCGGGCAATCACAAATAGTTTTGGAATCTTTGAAAGGGTCGTAATGATCTCCTCAGTCAAGCCGTCACAGAAGATTTCCTGACGAGGGTCGTCGGTCATATTCACAAATGGGAGCACTGCAATGGAAGGTTTATCAGGTAAAGGAAAGGCCATCTTTTCTTTAGAAGCAATTTTACCCGGAGGAGTGTAAAAATAGACTCTCCAGATGGCTAAACCTGCTACGAATAATACGATCGCCAAGGCCACCCACGGCCATCGCTTTAATAATGTAATCTTTTCTTTACTCGATGGAATGATGGAAGGCTCTGGTTCTTTGGGGACAAATTCAACGGGTTTGGGTTTCTCCTCTTCCCTCTGTCTAAGACTTGAAATAAATTTCTCCCATGCCTCCCCGTTTTGGTATCCCTCATAGAGGATGATTACATCATTTAGACTTGCCCCTAATTTATCAATCGAAAACCTGAGCCTCACATTCTCCTGACTCCCTCTGTACTCAAAAAGATTGGCCCAACTATCTTTTTCAGTCTCTGTAAATTGATATGTTTTTCCAATCCCATCCTCTAATTCTTTCTTTCGTCCGATGACCTTAAAAAGAGGACCATTCTCAAGGTCCGGCAGGGCATCTTTCCATTTCCTGTAAATTCTCGGAAGCAGATGTTCCTTGTTCGATGATCCCGCTGAACCTCCAATGGTCTCGTTAAGCAGGGCAAGTAGGGGGGAGTGCTCTTGCAGTGGAATGGAGATGATTTTCCCCATCCTTTTCATCTCATTAACAACAAGGGCTATGATCGCAAGATAAAACATCCGCGAGGGCGAATCGAAATGAAGGGTCAATTCGGTTTTGTGCCTGAGTTGGATGTGGAGTTTGAACTGACTGAGGTCGATTGTTACGGCTTGCTTGGCCTTTTCATCCATTTTTTGGTCCCGACCGACTTTTTAAATAACGGAGTCATTAAGAAGGGTTAGAGAAAATAACAAAAAAGTTTCACGGTTTAAACCGTCAAATACTATATAACAAGTTAAAAATCGAGTAAACATTTTTTTTAACCTTTGTTAAAGAAGGGAGGTGATAGAGAAAGGGGAAGGTGGTCGTATCCAAAAGGTGATGATTCAAAAAACGAAAGGAGGAAACAACGATGTTTAAACAAAAGAAAGTATTATTATCTGTTCTGATCATGTGTTCCCTTTTAATTGTAAACCTCCAAATTTCTTGGGCTGGGCCAGCCGAAGAAGCAGCTCAAATGGCAGACAAGTGGTTCAAAGCTTTCTATGATGGGGATGCTGAGGCAATGAGTTCCCTTTATGCTAAGGATGCTTCCTTTTTTGGGTTCTTAGGTCCGTTTCGCGTTGAAGGCAGAGAAGGGATCCGAGCTTCTTTTGCAGGCCTCTTTAAATCCTTCCCCACCCGTGCATTAGTTAAGAGGCATTTCTATGTCCAGATTTACGATACTACGGTCGTTAGAACCTATTATTTTACGATGACACTGGGAGATGCCAAAGGTAATATTAAAAGTTACCATGGTCGAGCAGACATTGTATATATGATCGTAGATGGTCAAAGAGTGATTGTTACTCACCATTCTGCTCTGCTTCCAAACTGAGCAGGAATTGGAGATGGGTTCAAATTTAAAGTCTTATTGTTTAGCCACAAATAAGAACCCATCCCCAATTTTATTCCAATCCATACTCCTTCGCTGCTATCTCTCTCATCTTAAACTTCTGGGTCTTGCCCAGAGGGGTCATGGGAAAGTCTTTTACAAATTTTATATAGCGAGGCACTTGTGAAGGCGGAAGCTTCTCCTTACAGAATTGAAGTATCTCTTCCTCTCTCACAGATGCACCCTCTTCTAACTTAATCCAGGCAGCTATCTCTTCTCCCAATGCTTTATCCGGAACCCCAAACACTTGTGCATTTGAGATTCCCGGAAACGTAAACAGGACCTCTTCAATCTCTGCTGGGAAGATTGTCTCCGTTCCTTTCTGGATGACCTCCTTTAATCTTCCGGTGATTCTCACATAACCCTTCTCATCCATGGTGGCCAGATCTCCGGAATGGAGCCAGCCTTCTCGATCAATGGCTTTTTCGGTAGCTGCGACCATTTTATAGTAACCCTTCATATTCAATCCCCTCGCGCAGAGTTCCCCGCCGATCCCTTTTGGAACTTCCTCTCCGGTCTTGGGGTCCATAATTTTTACTTCGACATTGGGAAGGGGTTTCCCTACGGTCGAGACACGCAATTCCAGCGGGTCGTCTGACCGTGTCTCCGTTATCCACGACGAGGATTCAGTCAACCCATATCCTATGACAATATTTTTCACGCCCATCTCTTCAACCACCCTTTTCATGACTTCTATGGGACATTGAGCACCTCCCATGATTCCTGTTCGAAGGGAGCGGATATTGGACGGGACATATTTCGGGTGCTCCATCAAACTGATAAAGGCAGTTGGAGAACCATAAATGGCACTGCAATGTTCTTGTTCGATGGCTTCGAGAATCTTTCCTGGCTCAAAGGTTTCAGAAGGAAGGACGAGGGTCGCTCCTTTGATGATGGCAGCAAGGGTAATGCAGATGCAACCAAACATGTGAGATAAAGGAACGGAAAGACAGAGACGATCCTTTTCCGTGAGTCTCTGGATCTCCGCGCTGGCTCCTGTCGTATTGAGGACTCCAAAGTGTGTTGACATCACCCCTTTGGGAGCGCCTGTTGTCCCGGAGGTATAAAGGAGGGTAACCACATCATCCTGCCGGCAATCTCGCTCACGCTCGTGTAAAAGGCTATTCGCTGTCTCCTTTCCCATCTCGAGGAGGTCTTTCCATCTTGTCATTCCTGAAGGGATCTTATCCGCCATCAGGACAAGATGTTTCAGTTCCGGTAAATGGGGAAGTTGCCG
>VGSD01000068.1 GCA_016875155.1 Deltaproteobacteria bacterium
TTCGCTCAAAGAGAAACGCCATATCCTACGGAAGATCATTGACCGGGTCCAACATCGATTTAACGTGTCCATCTCAGAGGTCGGAGATCAAGACCTCTGGCAGAGGACCCAGATCGGAATCTGCACAGTTGGGAATGACCGGAGACATATCAATTCCAGCCTCGACAAGGTGGTGGACTTCATCGAAAAGATGAACCTCGGGGAACTGATTCATACGGAGATGGAAATCCTCTCAGTATGAACTTTTCGATATAAGATAAGGTTACCGTGACGATGCCCCTGCCTACCGGCAGGCAGGCGTTTCGGTTATCGGTTACGGTTACGTAAAAAGAATTAAGAGACGATAGACGTAGCCTTTTATCAACGATACGGGCCTCTTAACCCTTACCGTTGGACATTAGACTTTTTTAGAAGATGGAAGGAAAACGATCAGAAAAAGTGGCAGACCTGATCCACAAGGAGGTCTCTGACATCCTGGTCAGGACCGTCAAGGATCCTCGGGTCGGCCTGATCACCATTACCAGGGTGAAGGTGACCGAGGATTGCCGTTCAGCCAGGATTTATTTCAGCGTCCCGGGGGCTGATGATGAGAAGGAAAAATCCATCCAAGGCCTCAGAAGTGCCACAGGATATATCCGGAGGGAACTGGCCAGACGGATCAACCTGCGCTATACGCCCGAAATTGCATTTGAGTTCGATCCTTCGATTGAGTATTCCATTCATATCGGAGAGGTTCTGCAATCGCTTCAGAAAGAGAGGGAGGAGAGCCCGGATGAGCATTGATGGCCTTCTCGTTGTGGATAAGCCCGAGGGGATGACCTCCCTCGATGTGGTGAGGGAGATTAAGGCCAGATTTTCTATTAAGAAGGCTGGCCATATTGGAACACTCGATCCGTTTGCCACAGGGGTCCTCCCCATTGTGATCAATGAGGCAACGAAACTGGTCCCTTTTCTTCAGGAGGATCCAAAACATTACGAAGCGATGCTGAAGATCGGAGAAGAGACGGACACGGATGACCTCACCGGGAAGATCATCCGTAAGGGATCCTACGAAAATCTATCTCCGGACAGGGTCCGGACGGCTGTGCAATCCTTCATCGGTAGAATCCGACAAGTTCCTCCGATGTTTTCGGCTGTGAAGGTGAAAGGGAAGCCTCTTTATCGGATGGCACGAATGGGGATCGAGGTCGAAAGGGAAGAGAAGGAGGTTGAAATTTTCGATCTCCAGATCCAAAACATTGCTCTTCCGATGGTTCATTTTAAGCTCTCCTGCTCAAGGGGGACTTATATCCGAGCCCTGGCACGGGATATCGGAAGGGAGATCGGATGCGGGGCTCATCTCATCTCACTGAGACGAACGCGGAGCGGTCCTTTTAGGATCGAGCAGGCCATTCCTTTATCGAGGGTGAAGACCATTCAAGGAGCAGAAGCACTCCGCCCCTACCTTATCCCCTTGAAAGAGGCACTGTTTGACCTTCCAGAGATGATCGGAGATGACCATCTGGTCAGGAAGGTCCGTTATGGAAAGGAGATGGTTGTAGGAGATCTCGACCCCCAAACGCTTCCCCCTTTTGAAAAGAAACAGTGGCTTAAGATGTCCTCACCAGAAGATGGGCTGGTGGCGATCTTACAATCAGCGATCAGAAGGGGAGAGATCGGAACCGTCGGGCCGGACAGAGTCGTTTTCCGTCCCGTCCGTGTATTTCAAAATGGAAAAGGGCTTCGGAGAGAAGAGCCTATTTAATTCAAAGGAGGAATTTCATGGCATTGGTTCAGGAAAAGAAAAAAGAGATCATCAGCCGGTTTAGGGTTCATGAGAAGGACACGGGCTCACCCGAAGTACAGATTGCCCTTCTCAGCGAACGGATTAGCTATCTCACCGAACATTTTAAAGGCCACAAGAAGGATCATCTGTCGAGGCGAGGCCTTTTGAAACTGGTGGGACAGCGAAGAAGGCTTCTCAACTATCTCAAGGAGCAAAAGGTGGATCGCTATCGTACGATCATTGATCAGTTAGGCCTCCGGAAATAAGAAGGATGAATGAGTTAAAATAGAACGAATAAAGGAGTGTGAATAAATCTATGGTGCAAAAGTTACAGATCGACGTTGGAGGAAGACCCTTTTCAATTGAGACGGGGAAGTTGGCCAAACAGGCCAGTGGCTCTGTGGTGGTTCAGTATGGTGAGACAGTAGTTCTGGTGACAGCGGTGTCATCCGAGGAGAAGAGAGAGGGGATTGATTTTCTTCCCCTCACGGTGAATTATCTGGAGATGACCTATGCGGCCGGAAGAATCCCGGGAGGTTTTTTCAAAAGAGAGGGGAGACCGACCGATCGTGAAATCCTCATCTCCCGTTTCATCGACCGTCCCCTGAGACCCCTTTTCCCCAAAACATTTCAGAACGAAACACAGATCATTGCAACGGTTCTCTCTGCAGATTCAGACAATGATCCATCCGTGTTGGGAATGATCGGAGCTTCGGCTGCGCTCTATATCTCCGATATTCCTTTCGATGTTCCCATCGCAGGGGCAAAAGTGGGGAGGATTGACGGAGAGTATGTCATCAACCCTTCTCCCGATGAGCTCGAGTTAAGCGACCTCGACCTCTTTGTAGCCGGAAGCGAGGATGCGATCATTATGGTCGAAGGAAGCGCCAAAGAGGTGACAGAGGAGATGATTCTCGAAGCCATCCTCTTCGGCCATCAATCCCTTAAGCCCGTCATCGAGCTTCAGAAACAATTAAGGGAAGCCTGTGGATTAAAAAAGAGGGAAGTTGATTCTGAAAAGATGGATGAGTCGCTGATCGAAAAGGTCAAAGGTCTCACCCAGGAGAGATTACAGAAGGCCTATCAGATAACCGAAAAGGCGAAGAGGCATGAATATCTGGAGGAGAGTCTGAACCTTGCTCTTGAGGCTTTCGGGACAGAGGAAGACCTCACCCGGAAAAATGTCAAGAAAATCTTTGAGGACCTGGATCGGAAACTGAAGAGAAACTGGATTCTGGAGAAAAAGGTGAGGATCGATGGCAGGGGCCTCCGGGATATCCGCCCCATCTCTTGTGAAGTCGGTATTCTTCCCCGGACCCATGGCTCTGCCCTGTTCACTCGGGGGGAGACGCAGGTACTGGCTGTGGTTACATTCGGCACCTCCGATGATGAACAGAAGATCAATTCCCTGATGGGAGAGACATATAAATCTTTCATGCTTCATTACAATTTTCCT
The DNA here is from genome assembly GCA_016875155.1 of Deltaproteobacteria bacterium. The sequence goes on from VGSD01000068.1 coordinate 3,222, forward strand.
CCGTTCAGCACCGGAGAAGTCTCCCCCTTGCGATCGCCCTCTCGAAGGGAGATCGGCCACGGCGCGTTGGCCGAGAGGGCCATTCTTCCTGTGCTTCCCTCCAATGAAAAATTTCCTTACACGATTCGCATTGTCTCTGAGGTCCTCGAGTCGAACGGCTCCTCTTCGATGGCCACTGTTTGCGGGTCAACCCTCTCCCTGATGGATGCAGGCGTTCCCATCAAAGCGCCTGTTGCTGGAATCGCCATGGGTCTGATTCTCGAAGACGGGCAGGAAGCCATTCTCTCCGATATTCTAGGGGATGAGGATCACATCGGCGATATGGATTTTAAGATGGCAGGCACCGCCGAGGGAGTGACCGCCATTCAGATGGATATCAAGATCAAGGGAATATCCAAAGAGGTGCTGAGCCACGTTCTCCAGCAGTCGCGGGAGGGAAGGCTCTATATTCTGGGGAAAATGCGAGAGACCCTTTCAGAACCCCGTACCGATCTTTCACGGCACGCCCCAAGAATCTATACCCTTCAGGTCAGGCAGGAGAAGATCCGCGACATCATCGGACAGGGGGGAAAGAATATCCGTTCCATCGTTGACCAAACAGGAGTAAAAATCGACGTGGACGATTCGGGTACGGTCAAGCTGGCCTCCCCGAATTACGAATCGGTTGAAAAAGCCATCCAGATTATCAAAAGGCTGACCGCAGAAGTGGAAGTGGGCGGCCTTTATACGGGTAAGGTGAAGCGGATCATGGGATTTGGAGCCATTGTCGAAATCTTACCCGGAACAGATGGCCTGGTTCACATCTCTCAACTTGCAGATTACCACGTAAAAGAGGTGACGGATATCCTCAAGGAGGGCGATGAGGTTCAGGTAAAAGTCATCGATGTTGACCCACAGGGCCGAATCCGCCTTAGCCGCAAGGCCGCCTTGAAGGAGACCGCGCAAACAAAAGGGTGAAGATAAGAGAAGAAATCAACATGGGGTTTACCAAGACAAACTCAGACGCTTTATATGAGAATGGGTTTTCACCGGAAAAGTCTGGCTATGAGAAGACCATTCTGAGCAACGGGATTAGGGTGATCACCGAGACCATCCCCTTTCTCAAATCGGTCTCCATTGGCCTCTGGGTGATGACAGGCTCCAGGGATGAACAGCCTGACGAAAACGGCATCTCTCATTTTATCGAGCATCTCCTCTTTAAAGGAACCGAGCGGAGAACCGCCTTCGACATCGCCAAAGAGATCGACTCCGTGGGAGGCACGCTGAATGCTTTCACCGGAAGGGAATATACCTGTTTTTATGCGAAAGTGATTGATAAAAATCTTCCGCTTGCGATCGATCTCCTCTCTGACATCTTTCTCCATTCACGCATGGATGAGAAGGATGTCGAAAAGGAGAGGATGGTCATCCTCCAGGAGATTAAAATGGTGGAGGATACTCCTGACGATTACGTCCATGACCTGTTCAACCGGACCTGTTGGGGAAACCATCCTCTTGGTTTTCCAATCTGCGGAACGGCCAATCAGGTCCAATCCTTCAGGCGGGATCAGATTGAACATTTTTTTAAAGCGAATTATAAAGCGGACCGGATCATCATCTGTGCCGCTGGAAATCTTGAGCATCAGAAAGTGGTAGACCTCATTGGGAAAACGTTCGGCCAGTTGACCACCTCGGACCGTGCCAGAGAAAGAGTGAAACCCCCTTCGATCTCCACCACCCATATCTCCAAACGTGATCTGGAACAGGTCCACTTCTGCCTGGGGACCCATGGACTTCATTACAATCACTCCCTTCGATTTGCTTCTTATGTGTTGAATACGATTTTAGGAGGAGGGATGAGCTCAAGGCTCTTCCAGGAAATCAGGGAAAATCGCGGTCTGGCATACTCTGTCTATTCCTATCTTCCTACCTACATTGATACTGGACTGGTCGTCGTTTATGCAGGGACGGATGAGAAATCCTTCGAAGAAGCCTTTCAACTCATCCTCCGTGAGTTTAACCGACTGAAGGAGGAACCATTTAAAGATGGGGAACTCGAGATCGCGAAAGAACAGCTCAAAGGAAACCTACTCCTCAGCCTCGAGAGTTCTGACAATTTAATGACCCGGCTGGCTAAAAATGAGATCTATTTTAATACCTATCAGACCGTGGAGTCCATCCTGAAAGGCATTGATGAAGTCGATGAGGAAACACTTAAAACCCTGGCCAGTCTTATCTTCGACGAAAAGTATTTCTGCCTCACCGTTCTTGGACCCATGGATGGGAGTCATCTCACTAATAATCCACGGCCCTGGAGCCAATGGAACAAGTAAAAGTCTATATCAAACGGTTTAAAAAGAACCACCCCACCTCCCTTCCTCAATATATGACTGAAGGTTCGTCTGGAATGGACCTCTTCGCCTCCCTTGAAGAGGAGGTCATCATCAACCCAGGGGAAAGGAAACTCATCCCAACCGGCATTTCCGTTGCCATCCCTGAAGGGTTTGAAGGACAGATCCGCCCTCGCAGTGGATTGGCCATTCAGAAAGGAATTGGGATGGTCAATGCACCAGGGACGATCGATTCGGATTATCGTGGAGAGGTGGGAGTTCTCCTGATCAATCTCGGGAATACCCCTTTTTCCATTCGAAACGGCGAGAGGATCGCACAGATGGTCATCTCCCGTGTATTTCGTTCGAGCCTGGTCGAAGTCGAGGACCTGCCTCCCACCCGGAGACAGGGAGGAGGCTTCGGCTCAACCGGAGTCTAAACAGGGATCCGTTGACCTTAAACCGAACCGAAAACCGATGCATCAATCGTTAGACCGATTTCTTCATTACCTCGTTGTCGAAAAAGGCCTATCCAAAAACACCATCGAAGCCTACAGCCATGGCTTGAATCGCTTTCTCAACCATTTACAAAAGAAGGGAATCGCAGAGGTCAGTGAAATTTCTAAAACCGATATCAGGGAATTTCTTCTTCTGCTTAAAAGAAAGGGGCTTTCGAGCAGGACTCTCGCTAGGAATCTGGTTTCGATCCGGGTTTTTTTTCGGTTTCTAACAGAGGAAGGTCTCCTCAAGGTCAGTCCATCTGAAGAGATTGAATCCCCGAAGGTCGCCAAGACATTGCCGGAAATCCTCTCTCTCGAAGAGGTTGAGAAGTTGCTGGATCAACCGGATCCTCTCAACCCGTTGGGAGTGAGGGATCGGGCGATGCTGGAGATGCTCTATGCCACCGGGATGAGGGTTTCCGAACTGGTACGACTTCAGGTCCATCATCTCCATCTGGAAGCAGGATATGCTATCCTTTACGGAAAAGGCTCAAAAGAGAGGATTGTGCCCATTGGCAAAGAGGCGATGGACTGGGTCCAACACTACGCGAAAGGATCTCGAGAGAGGTTGCTCAAGCGAAGAGAGACTTCTTATCTTTTTCTCAACCGGTCTGGGAAGCCCATGAGCCGGCAGCAGTTCTGGAAGATCATCAAAGCCTACGGACGAAAGGCTGGAATCCGGAAAAGGATCACCCCACATCTTCTCCGCCACTCTTTTGCCAGTCATCTCCTCGAAAGAGGAGCCGACCTTCGTTCCGTACAACTGATGCTTGGCCATGTTGATATTTCGACGACACAGATCTATACCCATGTGAGCGGCGAACGATTGAAAAAACTCCATCAACGGTATCACCCTCGAGGGTAATAAAGGGAATCATTTCAAAATGCAAAATGGTCAATTAGCAGTTAGCATTAGAAAACGAATTGATACGGTTTTCAATATTGCTAACTTTGCATTGCTAATTTTGCACTGTTAATTGATTTGTTTATGGACGTCATCACCACCCATACGAATGCGGATTTCGATTCCCTGGCTTCCATGCTGGCCGCCAAAAAACTTTATCCGGGGGCCGTTCTCGTCTTCCCCGGATCTCAGGAGCGAAGCCTTCGGGAGTTTTTCATCCACTCCACCCTTTATGCACTCGAAGTGGAGCGGGTGAAGAATATTGATCTTCAGGAGATCGACCGATTGATCCTGGTCGATACGCGCCAGATCAGCCGGATCGGTAAATTTTCCGAGATCGCATTGAAACCCGGGCTGGACATCCATATTTACGATCATCATCCTCCCTCATCGGAGGATATCCATGGCTCCTATGAAGTCATCTCCGAAGTCGGATCAACGGTCACACTGCTTCTGGACGTCCTGAGGGAAAAAGGAATAGAGATTACCCCTGATGAAGCGACCGTGATGCTCCTTGGCATCTATGAGGATACGGGAAACCTGACCTTTTCCTCGGCAAGAGAGGAAGATTTTAAAGCAGCAGGCTATCTGGTGGGGAAAGGGGCCAATCTCAATATCCTGTCCAATGTGATTACCAAAGAACTCACATCAGAGCAGATCTTCCTGCTCAACGACCTGATCCAATCAGCCACGCGGTATGATGTCCATGGCATTGATGTGGTGGTTGCTCAGGCCACAGCAGACCAGTATGTCGGAGACATTGCCATCCTTGTCCATAAATTGAAGGACATGGAGAACCTGGATGTCCTCTTTGTGCTTGTCCAGATGGAGGGCCGGATCTATCTGATCGGACGAAGCAGGATTGAGGAGGTCAATGTCTCGGAGATCGCCACTGAATTCGGCGGCGGGGGGCATCCCACTGCTGCGTCAGCCACCATCAAGGCCATGTCCCTGCTGGAGGCACACGCGCATCTGCTCAAAGTTTTGCGTCAGGTCGTCAGACCCCGAAAGGTGGCCAAGGACCTGATGGTTTATCCGGTCAAGACTGTGGAACCCGACCGGACCTTGGAGGAGGCAGGGGAGATTCTTACACGATATCTCCTCGATATGGTTCCGGTTTCACATGAGGATAAAGTCGTCGGTCTCATCTCCAAAGAGGTCGTGGACAAAGCAATCCATCATGGCCTGAAGGATGGACTGGTCAAAGATTATATGACAACGGAATTCTCGGTGATCTCGCCAGACGCTCCATTCTCCAGAATCCAGGAACTGGTCATCGGACAAAACCAGAGTCTCCTTCCGGTCATCGAGCAGGGACGGCTTGTTGGAATCGTGGCGATGGGCGAGGTGTTGCGGGCATTCCACGAGGGGATGATGAAATCGGTCAGAGAGAGTCAACCCCTCTATGTGCGAAAGAGGATGATCTCGAAATTGATCGAGGAACGTTTTCCAGAGAGGATTCGAAACCTCCTGATCGAATTTGGCAGGGTAGGGGATGACCTGGGATATTCCATCTTCGGAGTGGGAGGATTTGTCAGAGACCTTCTGATGAGGGTGGAGAACTACGATATTGATATCGTGGTCGAAGGAGATGGGATCCGTTTTGCAGAAGAATTTGAGAAAAGATTTCCCTGCAGGATTCGGACTCATAAAAAATTCGGTACCGCCCTCATCCTCTTTTCAGACGGGCTGAAAGTGGATGTAGCGACTGCGCGCCTGGAGGTCTATGACTCTCCGGCTGCCCTTCCAACGGTGGAGCAGGGTTCGATTAAGGCAGACCTCTATCGCAGGGACTTCACCATCAACACGCTCGCCATTCAACTCAATCCTCGAGCCTTCGGTGAATTGATCGATTTTTTCGGAGGCGTCAAAGATATTAAGGAGAAGGTGATCCGTGTCCTTCATAACCTTTCCTTTGTGGAAGATCCGACACGCGTCTATCGTGCCATCCGGTTTGAACAGCGCTTCAATCTCCAGATCGGAAAGCATACCCAGAACCTGATCAAGAATGCGGTGAAGATGGGGATCTTTGATAAACTTTCAGGGGGACGGATTCTCTCGGAATACATCCTCATCTGTCAGGAAGAGGATCCCATCCCTGCATTGAAAAGGATGAGAGATTTCAACCTCTTCCATTTTCTCCATCCTCATCTCAAACTGGATGCGGAGAAGGTCGCCCTTTTTGAACAGATTCATCATGTCATCTCCTGGTTTGACCTTCTCTTTCTTGAAGAACGATACGAGCGGTGGCTGATCTACTTTCATGGCCTCATTGACTCCCTCAGGGAGGAAGAGATTCTGGAACTCTGCGAACGGCTGGCCATGAACGAACGACAGAAAAAGAGGATCATTGAGGGAAAACGCCAAGGCGATGGAGTATTGCTTCAGATCTTTTCCTGGATCAATACAGGCAGGGAACCCAGGCGATCGGAGATTTATACGACTCTGGATCCCCTCTCAACGGAGGTGAAACTGTTCATCATGGCCAAGACCACCCAGACCGCCACCCGTCGCTACATTTCCCTCTACTTCACACAGTTGAAGGATACAAAGCCGATATTGAGGGGGAGCGATCTGGTTCAAATGGGAGTCCGTCCCGGGCCTTCCATCCGGAAGGGATTGGAGGATCTTCTCAAGGCACGGTTGGATGAACAGGTGATCACCCGTCAGGACGAGTTGCAATACTTGAGCAAATCTCTTAAGGTACAGTGATGCCAGAACGTGACGCCTATTCAGAGGAAAAATCGCCTTATACCATCCGGCTGGAGTCGTTTGAAGGTCCTCTCGATCTACTGCTTCATCTCATCCAGAAAAATGAATTAGACATCTTCAATATTCCCATCGCCTTGATCACCGAACAGTACATGGAGTATCTCAAATGGATGAAGACCCTCAATCTCGATATCGCAGGGGAGTATCTCCTGATGGCTTCCACACTTCTCCACATTAAATCGAGAATGCTTCTTCCCCAGACAACGGTGGAGGAAGAAGAGGAAGGCGAAGATCCCAGGGCGGAATTAGTCCGGAGGTTACTGGAGTATCAAAAATATAAGACAGCCGCATCAGAATTGATCCATAGACCCATGCTCGACCGGGATGTCTTTGTCCGG
>VGSD01000069.1 GCA_016875155.1 Deltaproteobacteria bacterium
CTGACACGTAATGTTCGTTTGGTTTTCGACTACTTACGGATGACAGCAAATTCATGCCATGCCCACGCCTGAGAAAGGAGAACAAATTTACCGTGCCCCTTTAAAGAACCTTGGGAAGATGTGATTTTGTTTGTCCCGGAGTGGTTGTTCCCTACCATGTTAGGTTCTATCAACCCAAAGGTTGTTATAGGAAGGTTCAGATTCGAGAGGATTTTTTTGACCCAAGTCAATGAAAATTCTTTAATAAATTATTATGGTTAAATCAAAGACAAAATAAAGGGGTGGTTTTAATGGGGAAAAGAATCGATCGAAACATGACGGTGAAAGAGGTGCTGGACCAATATCCGGAGACGGCAAAGGTGTTCCAGAAATATAACCTGCTCATCGTAGGAAAATCGTGCGGACCTCATGAACCCATGGCTTTTTTCACAAAGGCCCATGGGGTTGAATATGAGCAATTTGCACAGGAACTTGAGGCAGCTATCTCTGAAAAGCCCGGAAAGATAGAAGCGATTGAGATCGATCCCTCTTTGATTGGCGATACAATCTATCAGAAATTTGTCAAGACAGCACTAATTATCTCTGTCACCACAGGTTGTCTCTATGGGGCGATCAAACTTTTTGAAGCCGGGATGGGAGGTTCTTTCGATGTCCTTTCCAAGAGAGCGATTCAAATGCATGGTTCCAGCCAGTTGGTAGGATGGGTGGGCCTCTATATCATGGGTTTCTTTTATTTCATCCTCCCTCGTTTGAAAGGGACGACTCTGGTCAGAAGGAAATGGGCAAATCTCAGTTACTATCTGGTCCTTGCTGGATTGATCATCCGGGCCCTTTTCTATTATGTCGAGGAATCGAATACACCTCTTTATCCATTGATTGCAGGGGTTCTCGATACAGGAGCCGCAGCCATCTTTCTGGTTGTCTGCCTGAGAACCCTCAAACAGAGCACAGAGCCAAAAGGGATTCAGGATAATTTTCTTCTTGCCGGAATGGTATGGTTTCTGATCAGTGGAATCGTTTACTCCATTCTCAATCTACAGCTCTATCTGGGTCAATTCCCATCAGATAATCCCCTGATCGCAGGCTCTGTGCTCCCCTACCTCTTCAGCGCCTGGGTTCATCTCTTTCTCATGGGGTTTGTCTTTAATTTTATCTTTGGCATCTCTGCAAAGACCATGCCTTCTTTTCTGGATACGCCTCCTGTTCGAGAAGGGTTAATCCGAAAATTCTTTTACATCTACAATATCGGTTTAATCGGATACGTCGTCTCTGCGCTGACCAGAATTCAAGGAATCTATTTTGTAACCCTTCTGATCATCAGCCATTTTACCTGGTTCTTCATCGGTTCATTGAGGGTTTTCGAAAAGAAAGTGGGAGACCTGGATGATGTTCAGATGGACCGGAGCCACGAACGCTTCATCCGTGTGGGTTATGGCTGGCTTGCGGTCTCTCTCGGGATTGCCCTCTTTCAACTGTTCAGTGAAGATCCCTATACGCAACACATGCTGCGCGGGGCAGCCAACCATGGCTATACGGTTGGTTTTGTGAGCATGCTCATGATTGGCTATTCCATGAAGATGCTTCCTGTCTTTACGGGAAACCGGATCTGGAGCAATCAACTGACCCAATGGACCTTCTGGCTTTTGAATATCGGGAATGGTGCACGGATCGGATTTGAAATCCTTTCAGCCACCAAAAACCCAACTGTCCATCATATTGTTGGATTCACAGGTTTTTTGGAGGTCCTTGCTCTGATCCTTTTTGGAATCAATATCTGGGTGACCATGACAAAAGAGGAGGCTTACGAAGAGAAGCCCATCGAGGTCTTTACAGGAAACGAAACCGTCTATGCCTTGACCGAACAATTTCCCAGGGTGATCCCGGTTTTGAAAGAGGCGGGGTTTGAGAAGATTACCAATCCACTTCTTCGAAAGACTCTGGGAAGGGCCATCACTGTGCGGAAGGCCTGTGAGGAGCAGAAGGTTGATTTTAACTCTCTAAAACCGAAGGTCGAAACCGCCATGGGGAAATTCTAAACAGCTACCCTCCCATTTTGTCGGTGAGGAGGATGGCTTCGGCGATTTCCCGCATGGTCTTGCGGCTGTCCATGCTTGCTTTCCTGATTCGTTTAAAAGCCTCGTCTTCACTCAGCCCCTGTCGCCTCATCAGAACCCCTTTAGCCCTTTCAACCAATTTTCGGATCTCCAGTTCCTCCTGGATCACCTTTGTTTTCACCATCAGCTCTGTGCTCTCAATACAGATGGCAGCCTGACTAGCAACAGCGGTGAGCATCTCCTTCTCAGCATCAGTAAATTGATGGGGGTAAGAGGTATAACAGTTGATCACTCCGATCACTTTATCCTTTAGGGCTAGGGGGACGCTGAGCATGGAGACCAAACTCTCTTTCCTTGCCAACTCTTTCTCTTTATAGCGGGGCTCCTTCAGGACATCTAGAATGGCCAAAGGTTTCTTCGTCTGAGCCACATAACCCACCACGCCCTCGCCTAATTTGAGGATCCTTTCCTTCAGATATTCCTCGCTCATGGTCTGAGTGGCACGAATTTTAAGAACCTTCTCTTTCTCATCGAGAAGCCAGAGAGAACAGATCTTCGAGTCCATCACATTGGCAGTCACCGTGACAATCAACTTCAGAATATCGTCAAGATACCGGTCCGAAGAGATTGCCATGCTGATCTCGGTCAGGGCCTTGATCTGCTGTTTATAGGAGGTCTTTTTATAGAGCAACGGGGTAACTCCTTTTTGAGCCATTTGGACTTAATTTACAAAAAAGGTGAACCTTTGTCAATGCAAGAAACCATTGGGGTTGACCGAAGATGGGAGATTATGCTAAACCTCTTCTATCATTAATTAAGAATAAAGGGTTTTATATGGCGGCAACGGTAACGATGCCTGTTTCGGTTATCGGTGACGGTTACGTATAAATAAAGATTTAAAAACGTTAACCCTAACCTTCTATAAACGATACGGGCTTCGTAGCCGTAACCCTGCCACGGGCCTCTAGAGTATTTTAATCTTGGAAGGCTACCAATATGTCACACAGGATTAGTTTAAATCTTAATCAGAGGGGGATAGTATGGCTAAACTGGGCAAAAAAGACGTTTTACGGATTGCAAAAGAGAAAAAAGTCAGGTTCGTGAGGCTCTGGTTCTCCGATATCCTCGGCTTTTTGAAGAGCTTTGCCATCACCGTCCGTGAGCTGGAGGCAGCCCTTGAAGACGGGATGGGATTTGACGGCTCCTCTGTGGCCGGTTTCGCAAGGATTGATGAAAGCGACATGGTGGCCAAACCGGATCCATCCACCTTCAGGATTTTCCCCTGGAAGGCGAACGACCATGTGGTGGCGGTCATGTTCTGCGATATCCTCCAACCGGATGGAAAGCCTTACCAGAGCGATCCCCGCTGGGTGTTAAAAAAGAATTTAGAGAGAGCTCACAAGATGGGATACACCTTCAACGTAGGACCGGAGCTGGAGTTCTTCTTTTTTAAAAACTCTTCGGGCAAACCGGAGTTTCTCGACTCAGGAGGCTATTTCGACTTAACACCCATGGATGTAGCAAGCGATCTACGCAAACAGGCTGTGACAACTCTGGAAGAGATGGGAGTGCAGGTTGAATACTGCCATCATGAGGCAGCGCCCAGTCAGCATGAGATTGATCTCAGATACAAGGATGCTCTTACGATGGCTGACAGTACGATGATTTACCGACTGGTAGTCAAGGAAGTGGCTATCAAGAATAATGTGTACGCCAGTTTCATGCCCAAACCCGTTTTTGGCATCAATGGAAGCGGGATGCATACCCATCAGTCACTTTTCAAAGGGAGTAAGAACGCCTTTTTCGATCCAAAAGATGAATACCATCTGTCGACGATAGGTAAATATTATATTGCCGGCCTGATGAAGCATGCGCGGGAGATCACCCTGGTCACTAATCAATGGGTGAACTCCTATAAGAGGCTGGTGCCGGGTTACGAAGCGCCCGTTTATATCTCCTGGGCTCAGAAGAACCGGTCAGACCTCATTCGGATTCCAGTCTACAAGCCCGGAAAGGAACTTGCGACGCGTGTGGAGTACCGGTGTCCTGACCCTGCCTGTAATCCGTATTTAGCCTTCTCTGTGATGCTGGCGGCCGGGCTGGAGGGGATAGAGAAGAAATATCCTTTAAGAGAGCCAGTGGAGAGAAATGTGTATGAGATGGACGAGAAAGAAAGGAAGAAGTATCGGATTGAAACCCTGCCGGAGGATCTCTGGGAAGCCATTCAGGTCACTGAGAAAAGCGATCTGGTTAGAAAGGCATTAGGAGACGAGGTCTTCTATAAATTTATTGAGAACAAGAAAATGGAATGGGAGCGTTACCGCGCCCGTGTCACAGACTATGAATTGGAACAGTACTTTTCGGTTTTATAATAGGTATCAATCTTGCTATTTGAAAAAGCTTCATAAAATGCCTCCCACCTCAATTTGCCTGTCTTTGACAGGAAAAAGATTACCAAAGGGAGGGTATGAAAAAATTGGAATTAGCCCCCTCACCCCAACCCTCTCCCACCAGGGGAGAGGGTAAACATATTCAAATAAAATAGAAGTTCCCTCCCCCTTAATGGGGGAGGGTGAGGGTGGGGGTGATTGAGGGAGATTTGGAGTTAGATATTTTAATCAGATATATTTCCCCAGCAAATAAATTGATACTGTGATGGAGGAACAGATGGACCCAATCAGACAATGGTGGATTGCGGAAAAGGCGAAAAAAACGGTTGAAAAATTGGAGGCTCATGATTTTAAGGCTGTCTTTGTAAAGGATAAGAAAGAGGCGGTTGAAGAGATATGGAAGTACGTCAACCCCAAACAGAAGATTGGCCTGGGCGGTTCTGTCACCGTCAGGGAGTTGGGGATTGTGGAGAGGCTCGAAGCCCAGGGAAACGTTCTCCTCAACCACTGGAAACCCGGGCTTCCAGCCGAAGAGATTCTTCAGATTCGTAAGGCACAGATGACTTGCGATCTCTTCCTATGCAGCGCCAATGCGATTACCCTGAATGGAGAAGTGGTCAACATAGATGGGGTTGGAAACCGTGTCAATGCCTCGGTCTTTGGGCCGGGCAAGGTCATCATGGTGGCTGGTTATAATAAGATCGTTGAAGATGTGCAGGAGGCGATCAAAAGAATAAGAAATGTTGCATCCCCGCTCAATGCGAAGCGACTCAACATTGATGTGCCCTGCGCAAAGATAGGAAAGTGCGTGGACTGTAATTCCCCCAATCGTATCTGCCGGGCCGTTGTCATCCATGAGAGAAGACCAACGCTTACGGATATCCTGGTTATTATCGTCGGAGAAGAATTGGGATTTTAATCTATTGCGAATTTCGGAATTCGGATTTCGGCCCCTCACCCCACCCTCTCCCCAGTGGGGAGAGGGAAAGGGTGAGGGGGAATTCCGCGATCAGCAATCCGCAATCCGAAATTATAATGGGGGTTAAAGAGATGGGTAAAATCAGAAGAGCGATTGTCAGTGTCTCGGAGAAGACAGGAGTGGCATCCTTTGCAAAGACTCTGGCGCAGATGGGAGTGGAGATTCTCTCGACAGGAGGGACTGCCAAGATGTTAAGAGAGCAGGGGCTCTCCGTCATGGACATCTCAGATTATACGGGATTTCCGGAGATGATGGATGGAAGAGTGAAGACCCTTCACCCGAAAGTCCATGGAGGTCTTTTAGGACAGAGATCGAAGCCGGAACATGTCGCGAAGATGAAGGAGCACGGAATCCTTCCCATTGATCTCGTGGCTGTCAATCTTTATCCCTTTGAAGCGACCGTTGCAAAGGAGAATTGCAGCCTTGAGGATGCCATTGAAAATATCGATATCGGTGGACCCACCATGCTCCGGTCGGCGGCCAAGAACTATCCGGATGTGACGGTTGTCGTTGATCCCAGCGATTATGATTTAATTCTCTCCGAGTTGAAGGAGAAGGGTGAGGTTTCCCTTGAAACCAATTTCCGTTTGGCTAGAAAGGTCTTTCAGCATACAGCACGCTATGACGGAGCCATTTCAAACTATCTCGGCCAGATCGAGAAAGGAAAGAAAGCCTATGGATTCCCGGAAACCTTTACCTTTCAGGTGAAAAAAGTGCAGGAACTCCGGTATGGTGAAAATCCCCATCAGAAGGCGTCTTTCTACCGAGAATACTTATTAACAGAACCCTCCGTATCAAATGCCCTTCAACTTCAGGGGAAGGAACTGTCCTATAATAATATCCTTGATCTTGATTCTGCCTATGAAACGGTTAAAGAGTTCGAGGAATCGGCCGTGGTCATCATTAAGCATAATAATCCCTGTGGAGCCGCCATTTCTTTGACTGGCTTGGTTGATGCTTATCGAAAGGCGAGGGACTGCGACCCGGTCTCGGCATTTGGTGGCATTGTCGGATTTAACCGGGAGGTTGATCAGGAGACTGCAAAGGAAATGCTTCCGATTTTTCTCGAAGCCATCATTGCTCCGGGGTTTGATCAAGGGGCACTGGAGATTCTTAAAGCCAAAAAAGATCTTCGAATCCTTCAGACGCCACCCCTTTCCTCCTTCGCTCTTCAAAAGGGATTTGATTTCAGGAAGGTTGTGGGTGGGCTTCTGGTTCAAGACCGCGATCTTGGCAAAGTCCCTATGGATCAGTGGAAGATTGTGACCAAGAGAAAGCCGACCGAAGCAGAAAAGAGGGCAATGGCTTTCGGATGGAAGGTGGCCAAGCATGTCAAGTCGAATGCGATTATCCTGGTCAGGGAGGATCGGACCATTGGCATCGGAGCAGGCCAGATGAGCCGGATCGATTCAACCCGGCTGGCAAAGATGAAGGCCCAGTCATCTACTCAGGGAACGGTATTGGCCTCGGATGCCATGTTTCCATTTAGAGACGGAATCGATGCCGGCGCAGAAGCAGGCGCCACAGCGATCATTCAACCCGGAGGCTCGATCCGGGACGATGAAGTGATCGCGGCTGCAGACGAATACAACATCGCCATGGTCTTTACAGGAATGAGACACTTCCGCCACTAAAAGTAGCGGAAGAAATCCGAAACACGAAATCCGGTCGGTACGACCGCCCGTACCGTGGCGAATTTCGAAACAAATTTTACATGACGGGTTCGTCACCCGCGAATGATGAAAATGCCCCCCCACCCACCCCTCCCCCTCGAGGGGGGAGGGTGAGGGAGGGGGTGACGAAGGTATTTTCCAGGTAATACGAAATTCAAATTTTCAAAAGGGGATTGATTGGGTTTTGAATTTTGGTCATTTTAAATAGTTTCGAATTTCGCCTGCCTATGCCGAAGCGGCTTCGCGCAGGCAGGTGCTTCGAATTTCGAGTTTTGATCCCGAATCCGAAGCTACTGGAAGCACAACTAAAGTTTGACGCGGGGATAAAATATGAAGGTTCTGGTAGTTGGGGGTGGTGGCAGAGAACATGCTCTGGTGTGGAAGATCAAACAGAGCCCGATCGTAGCGAAGGTCTATTGTGCCCCTGGAAATGCTGGGATATCCGAACAGGCAACCCTCGTTCCCATCCAGGCAAATGATCTGAATGGCCTCCTTGATTTTGCCCTTAAAGAAAGAATCAACCTGACTGTCGTCGGACCTGAAGAGCCACTTACCCGAGGGATTGTTGATCTCTTCGAGTCAAAAGGGCTCTCCATCTTTGGAGCGAGCCAGAAGGCAGCCGAACTTGAAGGAAGTAAGGCATTTGCTAAAAAGATGATGAAAAAGTATCACCTTCCCACTGCATCTTATGAAGTCTTTAAGGATCGGAAAAAGGCAGTTGACTATATCCGTAAACAGGGCGCTCCCATTGTGGTGAAGGCGGATGGCCTGGCTGCAGGCAAAGGGGTGATCCTCTGCAAAACCGTGGAAGAAGCCATCCGATCTGTAGATCAAATGATGGTCGAGAAAATTTTCGGGGAAGCAGGCAGTCGGGTTGTGATTGAAGAGTATCTGGTAGGGGAAGAGGCTTCTTATCTTGCTTTTACGGATGGGAAGACAATTCTTCCTCTAGCATCCTCCCAAGACCATAAAGCGATTTTCGATGGCGATGAAGGGCCCAACACCGGAGGCATGGGGGCTTATTCTCCCGCCCCTGTGGTGACGGATGAAGTCAATCAGAGGATTGTTGAGAAAGTGTTAAGGCCCATCATCCAGGGAATGACAGATGAGGGGAGACCGTATAAGGGCATCATCTATGCTGGCCTGATGATCCATGACGGTCATCCCAAGGTATTGGAGTTCAATGCGCGCTTCGGAGACCCAGAGACTCAACCAGTGTTGATGCGCATGAAGGGAGATATCATCCCTATCCTCCAGGCCTGTATCAGCGGAAATCTCTCCCGGTGCAGGATCGAATGGGAGAATAAGGCTTCGGTCTGTGTGGTCATGGCTTCGAAAGGATATCCGGGGGCCTACGAAAAGGGAAAGGTGATCAAGGGTTTTCAAGAGACTTCCCGTATGGAGGATATTTTTGTCTTTCATGCTGGCACAACAATAGCCGACGGGAAGATGGTCACAAACGGAGGAAGGGTATTGGGCGTGACTGGCCTGGGAGAGAATATTCCTAAGGCGATCGAAAGAACCTATCACGCCGTTGAAAAAATTTTCTGGGAGGGAGTCCATTACAGGAAAGATATTGGCAAAAAAGCCTTATGCTGGCTCTGAAAAGATGCAGAGGGCATAGAGCATAGGGTTAAAAAAACGTCTGGAGAATAGATGCATGTACGAAATTGCAGTGATTCCCGGAGATGGGACCGGTCCTGAAGTGGTGGCTGAGGGGCTGAAGGTTCTGAAAGCCATCTCCGAAAAGTTCAATTTCAAATACCAACTTGTTCATTATGATTTGAGTGGCGAGCGTTACCTGAAGACCGGAGAGATTCTTCCTGATTCAGTCCTTGGAGAATTGAAAAAGTTGGATACCATCTACCTTGGAGCCATCGGCCATCCGGATGTGAAACCGGGAATCCTTGAAAAGGGGATTCTGTTGAGGACCCGTTTTGAACTGGACCAATATATCAATCTCAGGCCTGTAAAACTTTATCCTGGTGTGGAAACCCCTTTGAAAGATAAGGGGCCCGAAGATATTGATTTTGTCGTTGTTCGAGAGAATACAGAGGGAGCCTATTTAGGGGCAGGAGGGTTTCACAAGAAAGGGACTCCCGATGAAATTGCAGTGCAGGAGGCGATCCACACCCGGAAAGGAGTGGAACGGTGCATCCGTTATGCGTTTCAATATTGTCGGAAACGGAATAAGAAGAAAAAGGTGACCCTCTGTGGGAAAACGAATGTCCTCACCTATGCCTTTGACCTCTGGGAGAGGACGTTCAAAGAAGTGGCAAAGGAGTTTGAGGATATTGAGACGGATTATGCCCATGTGGATGCTATCTGTATGTGGATGGTGAAAAATCCGGAATGGTTCGATGTGATCGTGACCGACAATATCTTCGGTGACATCATCACTGATCTGGCAGCGATGATCCAGGGAGGCTTAGGCATTGCCGCAGGCGGAAATATCAACCCTAAAGGGGTTTCAATGTTTGAACCGATGGGAGGCTCTGCCCCCAAATATACAGGCAAGGGGGTCGTAAGCCCTCTTGCAGCCATTGCAGCATGCCAGATGATGCTCGAAAATCTTGGTGAAGAAAAGGCAGCACGAAATATCGAGGAAGCCATCATAAAGGTGGTTAAGAAGGATGTGAAGGGTTTAAACGCCGGGAAAATGGGTTACAGCACCTCCGAGGTTGGAGATTTGGTGGTGAAGTATATCTTAAGATAGATTTCGGATTGCGGATTGCCGATTGCGGAATTAGACTTTTAAGGTTTTTTCTGAAAATTCCGAAATCCGAATTCCGAAATCCGCAATGACGTGGGAGGTAAAACATGGAATGGGGAATGAAGAATCGTTTGGCGCAGTTGATTCAATCGGATGGGCATTGTCTATTTTTGCCGATTGATCATGGATATTTTCAGGGACCCACCCGGAAGTTGGA
>VGSD01000070.1 GCA_016875155.1 Deltaproteobacteria bacterium
ATTTGGCCAAATCGATCTCCGCCTCCCCCTTGACATTGATCACTGGCACACTGTACGGACAGACCCTCACGCAGGTCAAACACGCCGCACACCGCTCCCCCTCCACCATCGCCACCACACCACCGACTAATATCTTGTCTTTTGAAAGGATGGTGCATGCCCGTGAGACAGTTGCGCTCGCCTGAGAGATGCTTTCACTAATCAATTTCGGGCCATGCCCTGACCCGGCAAGGTAGAGGCCATCTGTTGCAAAGTCGACCGGCCTCAATTTCATATGGGCTTCGAGAAAGAAACCCTCTGCGGTTCGGGGAACCTTCAGCATGGTTGCCAATTCCTCGTTCTCTCTCGCAATTGTTGCTGAAGAAAGGACCAGAAGGTCGGGCGTTATCTTCATCTCTTCTTTTAATATGGGATCGACCATGGAGACGAAAAGTTCATTTCCATTTTTGCTAACCATTGGTTTTTTCTCTGGTTCGTATCGGATGAAGAGAATCCCTTGATCTCTGGCTTTTGCGTAGTACGATTCCATCAGACCATAGGTCCGCATATCCCGGTAGAGGATCGTGATGTTAGCATTCGGATTCAGCTCTTTTATTTTGAGAGCGTTCTTAATGGCTGTGGCACAACAGGTTCGGGAGCAATAAGGCCGCTCCTTATTTCTTGATCCCACGCACTGGACCATGACGATCTGTTTGGCATGAGCCACTTCATCCGGTTGATTGGCAATCCGGTTTTCGAGCTCCAACTGGGTGAGGACGCGGGGATCCTCACCATAGAGATATTCCGTTGGTTTCCATTCATCGGCGCCGGTTGCCAAGATGGTCACCCCGTGTTCAATCTTCCGGTAATACATCGTAGGTGCCACCATGATTCCCGTTGAGAAATTACCCTTCGAGCCGCTGAAGTCAACGATCAGGGCGTTGGTGATCACCTGAATAGATGGATGAGCGGTCACCTTGCTGATCAGATCCTTAAGAAAGGCCTGGACATCTTCGCCTTCAAGTGTGTAGTGAAGGTTCCTCAAATTCCCACCCAATTGAGCCTCTTTTTCGATGAGGAAGACCTCATATCCCTGTTCTGCCAGTTTGAGGGCAGCGGTCATTCCTGCCACGCCTCCTCCAATGACCAATCCTTTCTGTATCACGGGAAGGGCCAGTTCCCCCAATGATTGGATGAGTCTGGCATTGGCAACGGCCATCCGGACCAGATTCTTTGCTTTTTCCGTTCCTTCTTTCTTCTGGGACATGTGGACCCATGAGCACTGGTCTCGAATGTTGGCCATCTCAAAGAGGTATTTATTCAGTCCTGCATCACGGATGGTCTCTCTGAACATGGGCTCATGCGTCCTTGGAGAACAGGAGGCAACGATGACACGATTCAGATGGTTCTCCTTAACGGCATTCTTAATCTTCTCCTGGGTATCGGTTGAGCAGGTATAAAGGTTTTCATCCACATAAACCACATTCTCTAAGGTGCGGGCGTAATTCTTGACTGCGGGGACATTCACAAAACCACCGATATTGATACCGCAGTGACAGACAAAAACGCCGATGCGCGGTTCTTCGCTGGCCACATCAATTTCTTCAGGATAGGTTTTCTTTGTAGCCATGGTTCCCCTTACCTGAGAAATGATGCCAGTTGCATTGGCCACGGCACCGCTTGCCTGAGTGACGGTCTCTGGAATATCCTTGGGCGCTTCAAAAGCGCCGCAGACATAGATTCCGGGTTTTGAGGTGGAGGTGGAATCAAAGGGTTTGGATTTGCAGTATCCATATCCATCCAGCTCCACACCCAGCCTTTTCGCCATCTCCATGGTCGTTTTCGAGGGGACCATGCCTACGGAGAGGACGACCAGATCGAACTCCTCCTCCACAAGACTGCCCTCCTCATTCAAATAGGTGAGAAGGAGGTTCTTCGTTTTAAATTGCTCCCTGATCCTGGAGACCATGCACTTGATGAACCGGACTCCATATTCAGATTTCGCCCTCTCATAGTAAGCATCGAACCCTTTGCCATAGGCCCTCACATCCATATAAAAGATGGTGGGCTTAACAAAATGGACATGCTCTTTGGCGATGATGGCCTCCTTGGTGGCGTACATACAGCAAATGGATGAACAGTAATCATTTCCACAATTGGAATCCCGGGAGCCGACACACTGGATGAAGGCAATCCGCTCCGGAACCGTTCCATCGGTTGGCCTTAAAAGATGACCTCTGTGTGGGCCGGTAGCGCTTAATAGCCTTTCGAATTCGATGCTCGTCATCACATTGGGATAGACTCCGTAGCCGAATTCTGGCCTGAGACGGGCATCAAAGACCTCGTAGCCGGGAGACAGGATGATGGAGCCGACATCGATCTTTTCGACGACCTGACTCTCTTCGTAATTGACCGCTTTTGCCAAGCAGACCCTTTCGCAGAGTCCGCAGCCAATGCATTGTTCCCGGTCGATAATATAGATCTTTGGGATGGCCTGAGCATATTTGATATAGATCGCTGCCCTCTTGCTCAGGTTTTCGTTATAGGTATCGATTGCCGTGACCGGGCAGTGTTTGGCACACTCCCCGCAGCCCGTACACCTGTCGAGCCGGATGTATCGCGGTCTCCTCGTCAGGGTGACGCTGAAGCGACCGGGTTCACCTTCAAGCCCTTCCACATCGGCATTGGTGATGACGCGGATGTTGAGATGCCTTCCGCACTCCACCAGTTTCGGAGACATGATGCACATGGAGCAATCGTTGGTGGGAAAGGTTTTGTCGAGTTGAGCCATCACCCCACCGATGGTAGGGGAGTTGTCTATCAGATAGACATAGAATCCAGAATCAGCGAGATCGAGGGATGCCTGCATCCCTCCGATGCCACCTCCGATGACCATGACCGCACCAACGGATCGATTATCTATTTCTTTTTTCAGATCTCTTGCTGCTTCCATAGCTCCTTACCTAAAAAGGTTTAGGTTGAGGCTGAGGTTTAGTTTTTTGTCATTTTCTCAACCTTAACCTCGGCCTTAACCTCAGACATTCCGAATGTACTTCGGAATTTTTCCTTCCTCTGACGGATCGAAAGCGATCTTTCCTTCGCCGACCAATGATACCAGGTAGGAAAGCGTATCATTCAGTTTGAGATTGAGTGTCTGACTGATCTCTCCTGCAGGCAGCGGTTTTGATTCCACCAATGAGACGATTCGGTTTTTTATCAATTCGTCCCGAATCGTGGTTTCGATGGCTGCCTCCAATTTCTCTTTGGGAAGTTGTTCGTGATAGACATTCTCCTTTTCCATGAGTTCGGGTCCCTTACCCACCATCCAGCGAATCTTCTCTCCTTCGAGAGAAGCTTTGACGGCCTGGAGTCTTTCTCTCATGCTTTGATCGAAAGGGAAGGGACCCAGACCGCGAATCTTCTCGACGAACTGGCGGATCACCTGAGAAAACCTCTCTCCTTCGCCAGCGGAGACCCAATCGAGGAGAAGCCTATTTGATCCGATCTCCGCCATCTCTAACAATTTCCGGGTGAGGCCAATTTTCTTCTCAGCCTGATAATTTCCGGTCAGGTAATGGCAGTCTCCGGGATGACATCCCAGGATCATGACGCCATCATATCCTGCAAGAAAAGCCCTTGGGACGAAAGAGGGGTCAATCCTTCCGGAACACATCACCCGGATCACGCGGCTATTGGGCGGGTATTGAAATCGGGAGATCCCTGCCAGGTCCGCTCCAGCATAAGCGCACCAGTTACAGAGAAACGATAAGATTTTGGGTTCGAAAGTCATCTCTCACACCTTCATTCAATAATCATTGCAAATTGCAAAATTAGCGATTAGCAATTTAAAATATTTATTAGATCAATTTACTCAATCAGAATAAACTCACTTTGCATTGTTAATTTTGTATTGTTCATTTTGAAATGGATTTTATCAGGCGGCTTTCTCCTTTGCTGTGCCGAGGGCCTCAATCTGGGCAATCAACTGTTCATCGGAGAAGTGATGGACCGTAGCCGCCTTCTGTGGACAACTGGCGCTACAAACTCCGCAACCTTTGCATGAGGCTGCAATCGTCTCGGCCTTGCTTCCTTTTCCGGTATCGATCACACGAATCGCATTGAAGGGGCAGAGCAGTTCACAGAGACCACAGCCCACACAACGCATCTGATCAACCTCGGAAATGGTCGGAAGCACACTCACGTACCCTTTGGCCACGGATGCAGTGGCGCGGGCCACAGCAGCATCGGCCTGTGAAATAGATTCGCTGATGCTCTTCGGGAAATGGGCCAAGCCAGCCAGGAAGATTCCATCCGTAGCAAAATCCACAGGACGGAGCTTCATATGGGCTTCGAGGAAGAACCCGTCCGCAGTCAAAGGCACTTTAAGCATCTTAGCCAATGCCTCATTCTCGTATGGCAAAATGGCACTTGCCAAGACGACGAGGTCAGGTTGCAGGCTTACCTCTTCTCCAAGGATTTTATCCTTAACCTTAAGAAGGAGTTTTCCTTCAGCGATGTTCAGATCGGGTTTTGAGTCGAGATCGTACTGGATGAATTCGACGCCCTGTTCCCTGGCCCGGGTGTAATATTGCTCCATCAATCCATAGGTGCGGATGTCCCTGTAGAGGATGGTCACTTTTGTGTCAGGGCTCTTCTCTTTGATCTTTAACGCATTCTTAACGGCGACGGAGCAACAGATTCGACTGCAGTTGGGGTGTTCCGGGATCCGCGAGCCCACGCATTGAATCATCGCGATATGGCGGCTCCGGCTAAGATCTTTTGGGTGAAGTCCGATTTTTTCTTCCAGTTCTTTTTGTGTGATCACCTTCGGATCCTCACCATAGAAATATTCTTTGGGTAGGCTCTCCTTTGCCCCAACGGCAACAATGACGACCCCGTGTTCGTATTCCTTATCCACCCCGTTGGTCGAAATAACCGATTTAAAATTTCCCACATAGCCATTGAGGCTTTTCAGTTCTGAATTCTTGAAGACCTCGATGCGAGGGTTTTCGAGGACCTCGTTGATCGTCTTCCGGAGGAGCCCCTGCGGATCATTTCCCTCGATGGTATGATAGATGTGCCGGAGATTCCCACCCAATTCCGATTCCCTCTCAATCAGGGCGCAATCAAATCCCTGCTGGGCGAGGCCCAGAGCGGCCTTCATTCCAGAGAGCCCGCCCCCGATCACAAGGCCTTTTTTAATGACTTCCACCAGAGGCTCTTTGAGAGGTTGAAGGAGATGGGATTTTGCCACTGCCATACGGAGAAGCTCTTTCGCTTTTTCCGTGGCCTCCTTAGGTTGGTGCATATGAACCCAGGAACACTGATCTCGAATATTGGTCATTTCGAATAAATATTTATTGAGACCTGTTTCTCGGATCGTCTCCTGAAACATGGGCTCATGCGTTCTCGGTGAGCAGGAAGCTACCACTACCCGGTTCAGCTGATTCTCCTCGACCGCCTTCTTGATCTTCTCCTGAGTGTCCTGAGAGCAAGTGTAGAGGTTTTCCTCCACAAAGACCACATCCTCAAGTGTTCTAGCGTAATCCTTCACTTCTGGAACATTAACGACGCCCCCGATATTGATCCCGCAGTGGCAGACGAAGACGCCGATCCGAGGTTTCTGACCGCTTACTTCCGTTTCTTCGGGGTAATCCTTCTTTGTAGTCAATGTCCCGCGAACATCGGAGAGGAGGCTTGAGGCTGCGGCCACGGCTCCGCTTGCCTGGGCAACGGTCTCAGGGATATCTTTGGGTCCCTGAAAGGCGCCGCAGACGTAGACTCCTGGCTGACTGGTCTGAAGGGGTGTGAACTCCTCTGTCTTACAGAATCCATAGGCATCGAGTTCCAAACCAAGTTTGGTGGCCAGTTCTTTTGCACCTGTTGAGGGGGTCAACCCTACCGAGAGAACGACGAGATCGAACTCCTCCTCTTTTAGTTTGCCTTCGGAATCGACATAGGAGATGACCAAATTTTTTGATTTTGGTTTTTCGGCCACACGGGAAATCATCGAACGTATGAACCGGACACCGTATTCCTTTTTGGCTCTCTCAAAGTAAGCGTCAAAGTCTTTTCCGTGGGCACGGATATCCATATAGAAGATCGTGGGCTCGACTTCGTGGTGATGTTCCTTGGCGATCACTGCCTCTTTGATGGCATACATGCAGCAGACCGAACTGCAGTATTCATTCCCTCCGTTTCCGGTCATATCTCTGGAGCCCGCGCACTGGATCCAGGCTACCTTCTTGGGCGATGTTCGATCCGAAAGCCTTAACAGATTTCCCTGGAAAGGGCCTGAAGCGCTGAGGATCCGTTCAAATTGAATGCTTGTGATCACATTGGCAAGCCTACCATATCCGTAAGCGGCGAGCCGGTTTGCGTCAAATTCGTCAAAACCAGGGCTCAGGATGATGGAACCCACATTGAAATGGATCGTCTCTTCTTCAATCTGATGGTTGATGGCTCCTGCCTTGCAAATGGCCACACACTGGAGACATTCGGAACAGAGTCCACAGTTGAGGCATCGAAGGGCTTCCCTCTTTGCCTCTTCTTCGGTGAAGCCCTTCTTCACCTCTGAAAAGGTTCTTCTTCTCTCCTCAAGGGGGATCGTCTCCATGTGCGCTCTCAAGGCTTTGGGTTGATCCCTGTAAATCTCCTCGAACCGGGCCTTTTCGATATCGGGTTTTTTTCTTCCCTCCTGGAGGTCTTTCCCTCTGAGAAAACGATCGATAGAGACCGCTGCCTCTTTGCCCGCGGCCACCGCTTCGATGGCAATCCAGGGTCCGCTGACCGCATCGCCTCCAGCAAAAACCCCCTTCTTCGAAGTCTGAAGGGTGGTGGGATCGACCTTGATCGTTCCCTGCATCGTGGTTTCAAGCTCCATCCCTTTGAGGAAAGAGAGATCAGGAGTCTGGCCAATGGCAGGGATGATCGTATCGACCTCCAGGAGGAACTCCGATCCCTGAATTGGAATGGGCCTTCTTCGTCCGGACGAATCCGGTTCTCCCAATTCCATGCGGAGGCACCGGAGAGAGGAGATCTTTCCATCCTTAAGAATGATCTCTGACGGAGCAGTGAGAAACTGGAATTTGATTCCCTCTTCATCCGCCTCTTTCACATCTTCCTCATAGGCAGGCATCTCATCCCGCGAGCGTCGGTAAACGATCGTAACTTCTTCTGAACCGAGACGCAGGGCCGAACGCGCCGCATCGATTGCCACATTTCCGCCACCGATCACAGCTACTCTTTTCCCCACTTCGACCTTCTGGCCAAGGTTGACGTTTCGCAGGAAGACAACGCCAGGGATGACATTGGAGTTGTCCTCGCCAGGGATGTTCAGTTTCTGATCCTGATGGGCGCCTATGCCGAGAAAGACAGACCGATATCCCTGATGGAAGAGATCATCGATGGTGAGACTTGGGCCGATGGGGGAATTGGTTTTAATCTCCACGCCAAGGGACTGAATGGTCTTGATCTCTTCGGACAGAATATCTCTCGGAAGGCGGTAGGAAGGAATGCCCGCATAAAGCATTCCACCGGTGACCGAAAGGGCTTCAAAGATCGTAACCGGATATCCTTTCAAGGCCAAATAGGCAGCTGCTGTTAACCCTGCGGGCCCGGAGCCAACAATAGCCACCTTCTCTTCCTTTACCTCATCTTTCTTTAAGGAAAATTCTGCCTTGACCTGGTCCGCAACGAATCGTTTCAATTCACAGATCGCAACGGGTTCATCCAGATCCTTTCGGTTGCACTCTTTTTCGCAGGGGTGGGGGCAGATCCGGCCCAGAACTCCGGGAAGGGGCAGGTTCTCCTGGATGAGAGTGAGGGCCTCCTTATATTTCCCAGTCCCGATCAGAGCAACGTAGCCCTGGACATTGATTCCGGAGGGGCAGGTGAGGCCGCAGGGAGCCCGGTCCCCTTTTTCAATCGTGAAGATATTGGGGAATGCCTGCGCATAGGGCCGATAGATGGCTTTCCGGTCCACCAGGGCTTCGTCAAATTGGCTTTTGATAAGTACCGGGCAGGCCTGAGGACATTCTCCGCACCCTGTGCATTTGGAGGGATCGACGAAACGGGATTTCTTTTTGACGGAGACTTCGAAATTTCCAGGTTCGCCCTTAACCTCCATCACTTCGGAGTAGGTGAGGGGCATGATGTTGAGATGACGGCCTGCCTCGACCAGCTTTGGAGAAAGAATGCACATCGAGCAGTCATTGGTAGGAAAAGTCTTGTCGAGCTGAGCCATCACTCCGCCAATGGCAGGTGAGGATTCCACAAGATAAACATAGTAGCCAGATTCAGCGAGGTCGAGAGAGGCTTGAATTCCTGCGATCCCGCCGCCCACGACCATCACAGCGCCAACTTTTTCTTTCATTGTATCCCTTTCAGTCAATTAACTCATGCGATTTTTTCTTATACATTTAGCGCAGTATTTTAAATTCCAATCACCAAACTCCAATAACCAAAAATTGGTTATTGGAGTTTATTTGATGATTGGTGTTTGGAATTTGGTGATTCGCATATTATATCAATCCCTTTCCACCCAATGCCTTGATGGGGTCGGTGATGTGGTGATGGAGCCACTTCTTGGTATCTTTGTGGCCCAGAGCCAATCCCATGAGCTCTGAAAAATAGAGAATGGGGATATCGAAATGATCTCCGACCTCCTTGCCCAATTCATCCTGCCGAGTATCGAGATTGGAATGGCACATAGGACAGCCAGTGACCAGGCAGTCCGCCTCTGTCTCTTTAGCCATAGAGAGTATTTTTCCACTCAACCTTCTGACGATATCGGTTCGCGTCATCACCAGGCTTGCTCCACAACAGTCCGCCTTATAGGACCAGGGGATGGGGTCAGCACCCAGTATTTCCATCAGCCGGTCCATATGAGTGGGATCTTCATATCGCTTGATTCCAGTCAATTGGGGAGGACGAACCGTCAGGCATCCATAATAGCAGACGACCTTGAGGCCCTTGAGGGGTTTGACCCGTTTCTTCTTCACCTCTTCGAGAATAGGTTCATCACAAAAGAAGTCGAGGGAGTATCGGATGGGAACGTTTCCCTGATAGGAAAACGAGAGTTTCTTGGAGTGTTCCTTCACCTCTTTTTCAGCCACCTTAAAACGGCTGTAACAAGCCACGCAGGGAATGAGCAACTCGCGAGGAGTCTTCTCTGCGATCGCGAGATTTCGGGCAGCGAGATCGATGGCCAGCACTTCGTCCGTACAGTGAGCCGAACTGGCTCCGCAACAGGTCCAATCCTCCAACTCATGGAGATGGAGGCCGAGGATTTCTGACACGCCCCGGATCGATTCGTCATATTCCCTTGCGGTCCCATGCAGGGAGCACCCTGGATAGTAAGAAACCTCTTTCACTTTTTCCTCCTATGATTCGTGGTCATTGACCGTTGTGTGTTCACTGTTTCCCTTTCTCAAAAGAGTTAAAGATCTCTTTGATCTCTCTTCCGCCTCCGAATTTAGAGGGGAAGAGTTTAATCTTTCCTTTACGGTACATCTTCCATCCCAGGGAGGCATCCTTGAAGAAGTCCTTCGTTTTTGTTTTAAACTGGAGGATGAGGCTTAGCTCGTGAATGCGGCCCTTCGATCTGATCGTATCAAGGAAGACGGAATGGAAAATGGGGACGTCCTTCTCACCCGGTTTGATCCCGGACCGAATGGCAATCTCCCTCAAGGTATCCATGATCTTGGCAATGTCGATGTTATTGGGGCATCGGACACTACACGCATAACAGGAGGCGCAGATCCATATTGTTTTCGAACCGAGGACCTTCTCCTTATGATCGTACTGAATGTGGCGCAGGACCTGATTGGGGAGGATGTCCATGGCATAGGCCACTGGACAGCCTGCCGAACACTTCTGACACTGATAGCAGGCCTGTACGTTTTCACCGCTGGCCTGAGCTATCTCTGAAATAAGAGGATTTACATTCATCATTGACCTCGTCTCATTGGAGGGATTGTCCCTCCAGAATGGGTTGTTTTTGGGGCTGGGTAGGGAGTTCAATAATAAAAGATGTCCC
>VGSD01000071.1 GCA_016875155.1 Deltaproteobacteria bacterium
CCTCAACATCCCGCGCTTTGCCGAGGAAATCTTCCATTACATCGAAAAAGGACAGACCCAGAAAGCCATGGAACGATGTTCCAGAGTGAAACATCCGATCGGAAATCTCTTCAGACTGGGGATCGTCAATCACCACCTCCGCCGTAATGAGGTCGAGTCGCTGATGGAGCGGGAGGGCGATGAACAGATCCAGTATCTGGAGCGATACATGGGTGCCCTCATCATTATCGTTGGCGTAGAACCGATGATGGGATTTCTTGGAACCATTGTGGGGCTCATCCAGGCATTTATGACATGGGAACAGATGGGAACCAATATCACGGTCAATGCCTTAGCCGCAGGCATCTACCAGGCAATGATCACCACTGCCGCAGGTCTCTCGGTCGCCATCCCTGGCTTCATCCTCTATCACCTCATCATGGGAAAGATCAAAAACCACGCCCAGGAGATGACCTATTATGGAAATGAACTCCTCGATCTTCTTTCTCAGACCCAGGAGGGAGGTGTTCGATGAAAATTAAAGCCCGTCGAGAGTTCAGGGTCAGTTTGGAATCCCTTGCCTTCACCGATATCATCCTCAACATCTTCATTTTCTTCTTCACAGCTTTCAGCCTGGTCTATACATTCAACCCGATGAGGGAATCAAAGATCATCATCAAACTTCCCCAGGCTGACATCAAAGCACCTCCTGACCAGAAAGAACCCATCATCGTCAACATTAATAGCCGAAATGAAGTCTTTTTAAGCAACAAACCCATTAACCTCAGCAATCTAAAAAAAGAGTTAGAGGCCCTGATGGCTTTCAATAAGGCAAGGCCTGTGATCGTGAGGGCGGACAAGAGCGTCATCTTTGACCGGGTTGTCCAGGTCCTCGATGTTGCAAACAATTCAGGTGTTGAAAAACTTGGAATTGCCATTGAAGAAAAGCCACATTCACCCCCTCCCAGCCCCTAAAAAGATGAATTCCCAGAAAATACCTGGATAGCCATTTTTCCCATTTATTAAGAAATAATCTATAATTTCTTTAAGATGATTTAAAAACTTATTGTTTTACTTTTCTTTGATTTCGTAACTAATTGAAATTACAGATAATTATTTTTACAAAAAAATGAATTTTTCACTTGACATTTCTATATTTTGTGTTCTAAAATATCTTTCATTCAATATATAGGATTGAACATATTTTGACCGGAAAGGGGATTTTATATATGAGTTATCTGATCTGTGATAAGAGAAAAGGTAGCCCTAAAATTCACATCGAAGTGTGCCGTAGGAAATGTAAACTCTTGTGCGAATGTAAAACATATAAGGAATTTGTCGATACTTCAGAGAAAAAAGCTGCCTAACACCTTCCTGCCTGCCCCTGTCTGTTGTGGACAGAGGGTGGACAGGCCCTTCATACCCCTCCTTTCTGAAAGGGGCATTTCCTGTAAGGGAAATGCCCCTTTTTATCCGAGATCCCCCCATTCATATTGAAGAATGCTGAGTAGACAGAGGCTCACCGTCTCTGCTCTCAATACTCTTTCACCCATGAAGACAGGAATAAATCCCTTCTTTTCTGACTCATCAATTTCGGGCTGACTCAAACCACCCTCAGGTCCAACGATGAAGAAAAATTTTCTCTTATCCTTAAAATCGTTTAAAACTTCTTTTAACCTTCTTCCCTCCTTCTCATGAAGGATGAGCCGTAAGGATTCACGGGATGCCCCTGAAAGCATTTCGGAGTAATCGCAGAGGGGCTTTACCTTTGGGATGAATCCTCTCCCACATTGCTTAGAAGCTTCGATAGCGATTCTCTCCCAGCGCCGATGCCTTTCCAATGTCTTCGATTGGTCCATAAGAGGAATGGATCGAGAGGAAATAAATGGAATGATCTCCCTGACACCCAACTCTGTGGCTTTCTGTATCAGATAGTCCATCTTCTCTCCCTTGAGAAGGCTTTGCGCTATTGCAACATCAATGGGAGATTTTTCCTTTGAAGAAGAGAAGCCTCTGACTTTAATCACAACAGCAGTTGGTTCCTCTTTGACGATGGCTCCTTCATATTCTTTTCCTGAACCATCAAAGATGACGATCCGATCCCCTGTTTTGAGGCGAAGCACCCTTCGGATATGTCTCGCCTCAGGGCCACCGATTCTTAATAGATCATTTTCAATATGAGGGGCTGAAACATAGAACCTGGGCATCTTTTCTCCTTCTTATTTTTTTAGGAATCCTTCATGACGGAGCATCACCCTCAAAGTACGAAAATGTGGCTAAGTTCCCTCCCCCTTGATGGGGGAGGGTCAGGGTGGGGGTGGACATGGCATCATCCCCCTCACCCCTACCCTCTCCCCCCAAGGGAGAGGGAGATGATAGAGTTATTTTCTGAGAAAGGTGAGGCAAACCCATTCTCCCTGTTGGGCAGTTTCGACCCATTGAAGTTCGCCGGTTGCAACATAGTATTGATGAAGTCTCTCTTCCTCTTTATCTAAAATTCCGGAGAGGATGAGAAAACCGTGTTTTTTAAGATGACTGAGCATAGTCCTTCGGGTCCGCCTTAAGCCTCTGAAGTCTATGTTGGAGACGACCAGATCGAACCTCTTACGAATCTCCCCTATCCTTGCTTTCCGAATTTTAACCTGTTGGGAAATTCCATTTTCGATCACATTCTCTTTTGCTATCTCAACCGCCACAGCATCAAGATCAATCCCCCAGACCTCAGCCGCCCCCAATCGAGCCGCCGCGATAGAGAGAATACCTGAACCCGTCCCTACATCGAGAACAGTGAGGCCTTTCTTTTTCAGCCTCTTCTCCAGTGCCTCCAGGCAGAGTTGAGTGGTGGCATGGGTTCCCGTACCAAAAGCCATTCCGGGATTGATCTCGATCGCGATTTCACCCTTTTTTAACCGGATTCTGGACCAAGGCGGTTTTACAATAAACCTTGACCCTATCCGAACGGGTTTAAAGAACCTCTTCCAATTCTCGCCCCAATCCTGTTCGGATATAAAACTTATCTCCACGCTGATACGCGATGCTTCCGGCTCAATATTTCTAAGAGACCGCAGATATCGGTGGAAAGCGCGGAGGATCTCTTTTCCCTGTCCATTTTGCAGGAAGTAGACTCTTAACCTCTTCTGGTTAAAATCCTCTTCAACCTCTTCAATGCCTGTGGCTCCCTGCTCCATCAGAAAGTTGGAAACCGGTTCTGCCAATGTTTTAGGAATGAGCAAAGAGAAAACCAGCCAACGCTTCATGGAACTAAACCTATCACCGCCCATATAAGTTGTCAAATGAACTACCCCGCCGCAAGCAGCGGGGTATCACCTTTTCTTCTTTGCCGCCATTCCGTGCTTGATTTAGCCTGCCCCGCACTTGATGCGGGGGAATCCAGGCGGGTTTTCTGGATACCGGCTTTCGCCGGTATGACGAATTCGCTACAAGCAGCGGGGAATAGAACCCCAAGGGATTTATCAGGCAAGTGATTTCTTTCCCATAATCATTTTTAATTTTTTTGTTTCCCTTGAATTAATGGGTCCAGGCAGGTATTTTGTAGGAGAAAAGGTCAATAACGATGGCAGGCTACCTCTACCGCTACCTAAAAAATCGTAATCTGCTCCTTCTAACCGCTTTCCTTTTAGGACTGTTTTTCGGAGATTTTGCTTCTTCTTTGAAGGGATTGATCCTCCCTGCCCTCGTTCTGATCATGTCACTCTCCACAACGCATATCACCCTCAAGGAACTGATGCAGATAAAAAAATACCTCCGCGATATTTTCATCATCACGCTCATCCATTATCCCTTTTTAAGTGGCCTGATCCTCCTGGCAAATCATTTCTGGGTGAAGGATCCTGACCTTCGGGTGGGATACATTGTGATGGCTGCCATTCCATCGGCAGTAGCTGTCATCCCATTTACCTACCTATTGCAAGGGGAAATGGCTGTCTCATTAATCGGATCGGCATGGATCTATCTTTTTGCTTTGGTGGCTGCCCCTTTTATTTCCCTCTATTTCCTGGATGCGGCCAAGATTGAACCTTTGGGGCTTTTTCTGACCCTTCTTCAACTCATACTCATCCCTTTCTTGCTATCCCGAATTTTTTTG
The DNA here is from genome assembly GCA_016875155.1 of Deltaproteobacteria bacterium. The sequence continues at coordinate 4,085 of VGSD01000071.1, forward strand.
AAATGGAGAAGATTTTCCCGATTTCAGAACAATGCAGGCCTCCTCATCAATCTCTGCTTCGCTCTGATTCTTTACATCGTGATAGGGATCAATCGAAAGGTCTTCTTTGGCCACCCTGATCTACTGCTCCTCATCTCTGCAATCGCCATCCTGAGGACCTTTGTCAGTGGCCACTTCATCGACCTCCTCTCGAGATTGCTGAAGGTGGATCAAAAGCGAAGGGTCAGTTATGTCCTGTTCGGTTCGTATAAGAACCTTGGTTTGGCAGCAGCCATCAGCCTCCTTCTTTTCAATGAGAGGGCAGCGATCCCTGCGGCAATCACCACCCTTTTCGAATTTCTCTTTTTGATCTGGTTTACTTACTTTCGTAGAAGGTGGGGTTGAGCAGGAATTCCTTGATCTTGGCGTTGAAAAGGGAGGGAGCCTCCATCATCACCATGTGACCCGCGCCAGAAATGACTTCCAGCCTCGATCCTTTAATTTTATTCTGCAGGAATTGAGAATACTTCAGCGGGGTCAATTCATCCTCATCACCGCAGATGATGAGTGTGGGAAGGTTGATCTTCTCAACTTCATTCATCACATTAAATCGGTCACAGGCTGAAAAATCACCATGGATCACTTCCGGCCGGCAAAGTCTCATCCCATCCATACCTTTCTTGATCAAATCGGGTGAGGCTTTACGGGAATAAGCAAACTCGTTGATCTTTTTGACTGCCTCTTCAAAGTTCTCCTTGATTTCATTCAAGATCAAAGGAAACACCCTTAACTTTGCTCCGGTTCCCACAAGGACAATTCCCTTGATTATCTCCGGATATCTCAACGCCATTGTCTGAACAATCGCTCCTCCCATAGAATGGCCAACGAAAAAGACCTTTGAAAGACGGAGGGCCTTTATAAACCCATAGACGTGTTCAGCGTACTTCCCAATTTCAATCTCGCCCTCGCCTCCCGACTCGCCATGGCCAGGGAGTTCTATGATGATGAGGTTAAACTCCTTTTCAAAATATCCCTTCTGATAGCTCCACGTATACTGCCCTCCTCCTGCCCCATGGATGAAGAGAACAAATTCCCGTCCTTCGGTGAATCCTTTTCCGCTCACCCAGTAACTGATCTGGCTTCCGATGATTCTTTCGATTGGCATTCGTCCCTCCTTTGAATCGATTCGAAATAGAGATGGATCGCCTCGAAAAGTGTCTCCTTTCTTTTAAGGCTTGATAATTTTGAATGCAATACAGCGCAATTCGGAAGCCCCTTGGTGTACCAGTAGAGGTGCTTCCGGATCTGGTGGACCGAATGTTCTTCCCCATAATAGGTCTGTATCAGGGAATAATGATGTTGGATCATCTGTCTTTTCTCCTCTGCAGACCCTGAGGGCCCCATGCTGAAGATCCAGGGGTTTCCCAGTACCCCTCTTCCGATCATCACCCCATCACACCTTGTTTCCTTAAACATCTTCTGTATTAAATATGGTGCGGTTACATCTCCATTTCCAATCACAGGAATCCGGACGGCTTTCTTTACCTCTGTGATCACGTTCCAATCTGAATGATCCCGGAATGCCTGTTCTTTGGTACGAGGGTGAACTGTGATCGCATCCACACCACAGTCCTCGGCAAGTTTCGAAATCTCAACGGCATTGATCTGTTTTTCATCCCATCCAGAACGAATCTTAACGGTCAGTGGACAGGTGATCCTCTTTCTCATCTCAAGGAGTATCTCCTTCACCTTTTCTGGAAAACGCATCAAAGCCACCCCTGCTCCAACCTTGACCACCTGCTTAGCCGGACATCCCATATTGAGGTCAATGGCATCAGCTTCCATTTCCTGTGCCATCACGGCAGCTCCTACCAGTGCTGTTGAGTTTGCTCCAAAGAGCTGAACCGATATGGGATGTTCATTGTTTCCAATTTTTAAAAAAGCCTTCCCTTTTCGCAATAAACCCTCAGCACTCACCATCTCTGTAAAGGTGAGGTCACACCCATGCTCCCGGGCTAATTCCCGAAAAGGGAAATCCGTAATCCCGGCCATCGGGGCCAGAAAAAGATTGTTTTTGAGTTGAAGATTTCCGAGTCTCATGATGCGCAAAGTTCGGAGTAATGTGTTCGGAGTTCGGAGTCAAACACTCTTAAAACCAACCAAGAATTATTGTTTTAATCTCCGAACACCGAACTCCGAACTAAAAACTTTCATTTTCTAATATCATCCCACTGCTTCTTAATTGCAAGGATGGCCTCGCCGACCTGAAGGGGTTCCCCAAAATCGAGGCCCTCCTTTTTCAACCCCTTGAAGAGTCTGGTCAGGGTTGGTTCTTCCAGATTGAACTGTTCAAGATTCTCGAACCTTCCGAAAATCTCTTCGGGCGTCCCTCGCTCTCCGAGGTCTCCATGGCCATGCATTAAGTAGAGGACATCAGCCACCTCAGGCACGAGATCGACTTCATGAAGCGTCATGATGAAGGTGATCCCTTTCTCTTTGTTCAACTCATTCAGAATCCCGATTAATTCTCTTCTGGAGACAGGATCCAGTCCCGTAAAAGGTTCATCCAGAATCAAGAGGTCGGGCTCCATGACCAGTGCTCCTGCCAAAGCAACCTTCTTCTTCTCTCCGCCCGATAAGTAATTAACAATCTTTCCCTTCATTGGTTCCAGATTCAACCGCTCAATCACATTTCCCGCAAGCCTCTCCGCTTCGTTTCTCTTCATGCCATAATTGAGTGGCGCGAAAAGAATATCATCATAGACCGTGGGCCCAAGAATCTGTTCGTCAACGTCCTGCATGACGACACCAATCTTTTGCCTGATCCTTGAATACTCCTTTCCTGGATCCATTCCAAAAACCCTCACACTCCCATCACGCGGGATCAGGATACCCAGGAGATGCTTGAGCAAAGTCGTCTTGCCGCAGCCATTCGACCCGAGGATCGCAACCCTCTCTCCTCGATTTACGGTAAAGTCGAGACCGCAGATCTGCACCTTGGTCATATCCGGATAGACATGGGTGATGCAATCGACCTGTATAATCCGCTCCTCTTGCTGCATCGTTTCACTCTCCTCGATAATGAATCTTATTTTTAAATCCTCTGAGTACCATGGATTCGTACATCTTTTCGCTTGCATCAATTCCTTTGATGATTAAATGACCAAAGGCATTCGAAATATTGCTGAGGCTCCTCGCGGGGTGGCTCCATTGAAATCCTCCACGTAGGTGGAGGGCATGCTGCGTCTCTTCGAGAACCTTGAGAAGAATAAAGATCGATCGGTAGGTCAGAAAGAGGGCGGTGACGAAGATAGAGGGAAGAAATTTATCAAGCACGACAAAGATCGATGGGTAGGGGGTGGTGCCTAAAAGGAGCACAACTCCGGTTGATCCGGAGAGAACCTTTAAAAAGACGAGAAGAATAAAGTGAACCTGAAATCCAGAAACGAAGATGAAGAGGATGGCAAAGATGAGAGGATAGAGAGTGAGTGAAAATATCCTCAGCGGAAGACGGCAGGTAAAGAAGAGGATGAGAAGAAGGACATAAAGAAGCAATAGTCCGAAGATGTTTCTCAAGATGACGACACCTGCCAGAGCCAGAAGCAATCCGATGATCTTCCATCCAGCAGAGAGACGGTGAAGAAAACTTTTTCCTTCAACAGCCAGGTAATCGAGGTAGGAGAGTTGAATCATAAAATTTTCTTTTTGTAGGGCAAGGCTTTAGCCTTGCCGTCCTCTATGGTCAGTTTAATTGCAGGCCTAAAGGCCTGCCCTACGTTATAACCCTAACAGATCCGGCCTTAATCGGTGAATATATCTCATGATCAAGGTGGTGATGATTCCTTCCAATATCCATCCTAAAAGACCGAGGGGAAGGACGATCGCGATAAACCTCTTAAAATTAGCCTCACTTTTTTCTTTATCCTCTCCATGGTGGTCGCCTTTTTCCTTAAGAAGTTTGAATTCGAAAATCCCATGTCCTTCGTCCTTATGGATCAACTTTTCGTAATGGGATACCCCTAAACCCACCACTCCAATCATCGAAAAGGTGGAAAGCAAGAGCGCCAGAAAAGTCGCAGTAAAGGAAACCAGCGTCAATCGCTTCAGGACCTTCCAGAAGAGCCGAAAAAAGAGATAACCGAATATCCCTTCGATCGAGAGGGTCAGTGTGTTGAGCCCGATAACCGTGATTCCCCCATGTCCGAAAAGAGCCAAGATGACATTGACCACAAAAGTCGCAAGGAAAATGAGTGATGGTCCCAAAAGGATTCCTGAGATAGCCGTCAGGTTAACATGGTAAGCGATGGGAACGATTTCAACTGAGGCGCCCAAAACCATCGCAGCCGCCATCATCCCTAGCAAAGGAAGCTTTTTAGCCAAAGCTTCCCTCTTCGTAAAACGAAAAAGGATGAATCCGATCAGAACGGCTACAATAAACCCTAAAACCCAGAGCCAAACTGGCAAGATCCCATCAGGCAGATGGATATGGGACATCGAATCCTCCAATAGTCTTATAGTCTCATAGTCGTATAGTCGACTAAAGACAACCCGACTATCAGACTACTAGACTATATTTATAAAGCCTTACAGTTTTTACAAAATCCGTAAAAATTGAGCTGGTGATCCGTCACTTCATAGCCGGTTGACTCTTTCACTTTCTCCGACCAACCTGAGATATCACAAAAATGTAACTCCGTCACATTCCCGCATTTTTTACAGACGATATGGTGATGGTGATCATCCATCTCACAGATTTTATATTTTACACTCGATCCGTTGACGATCTTAAAAACAATCCCAAGCGATTCAAAGAGATCAAGAGAACGATAGATCGAGGTGAGTCCGATCTTTTTCTTCTTTTTAATCAGACGCCGATAGAGTTCCCGGGGGCTCAATGGATTGTCGGTGGCGGAAAGCTCCTGATAGATGAATAGCCTGGGATGGCTCATCCTGACTCTATTATTCTGAAAAACAGATTTAAAAACCTCTTTGTTCATAATAAGTTAAACTGAGAATGAAAATATTTTCATTAAAATTTAACACTTTTCTTTACATTGTCAAGATCGAGCCATAGGAAACCATTCAACCTCAATACCTCCTTACATGATTACTTGATATCTTGACACCCCAATCTTTATCAGCAACTATTTGATAGTTCAAATCACTCAAACTAGGAGGCAGTCATGGGTCAGTTGATGGATCGAGTTGCAGTGATCACTGGAGCAGGCACAGGCATTGGACGTAGCATTGCCCTCGCGTTTGCATCCGAGGGAGCTAAAGTGGTTCTGGCTTCACGCAATCGTCAAAAACTTGAGGAGGTCGCCAAAGAAATTCAAACCGGAGGCAAAACAGCGCTTGTTGTGCCAACGGATGTAACCCTCGAGGAGGATGTTGTAAACCTTTTTCGTTCGGCCATGGAGAATTTCGGCAGGATCGATATACTCGTAAACAATGCGGGCATCTCTATCAGGACGCCTATCGAGCAATTGAGCTACGAGATATGGCGAAAGGTGATCGACGTCAACATCAATGGAGCCTTCCTATGCAGCCGGGAGGCTCTTAAGATTATGAAACGTCAGCATTCCGGTCGTATCATCAGCATTGGCAGCATTTCAGCAAAGGTCCCTCGCCCTGATAACGCTCCCTATACAGCATCCAAGTTCGCACTGGAAGGGTTTACACGATCCCTGGGCCTCGAAGCGCGTAGCGATGGTATTGCTGTGTCTATCATTCATCCTGGCAACACAGCCACAGCAATCTGGAGCGGTCGCGAAGAACAGGCCCTTAAGGAAGGAATCATGAATCCC
>VGSD01000072.1 GCA_016875155.1 Deltaproteobacteria bacterium
CCGCATCCATTGCAGATCGCCTCATCAACCCGCGCCTTACCTGTACCCCCATCCCAAATCAATCCAGGACACTTGAAGATCCGTGTGCAGAGGCGGTTACAGCCACAGGCCTCTCCAAGACATCGTCCCTGATCCACTTCCACCTGAAAAAGCTTCTTCTGACGTTTGCCGCTGACTAACGCACATTCTCTCTTAAGGATGAGAACCTTTACCCCTCTTTCCATTCGAATCAATCTCAAAAGCGTCGCAACTGTTCCCTCTGTATCAAAAGGATCAACCAGCTCCACACAGGCTCCTAAAGCTTCGCAGATCGCTTTGAGATCAATAATCGGCGCTGTTTCGCCTGTTGCCGTCGAGCCGGTTCCGGGATGGGGCTGAAAACCGGTCATGGCTGTGGCACTGTTATCAAGAAGGAGCAATAAAAAGTTGGCTCCATTATAGGTGGCATTGGCAAGGGCTGGCATGGCTGCATGATAGAAAGTGGAATCTCCGCAGACTGCCACCACAGGCTGATCCATACCGAACCGTTCAAGCTGACCGAATCCACACGCCAATCCGGTTCCTGAGCCCATGGCGTGAAGCGTTCTCATCTGAAAAAAACCGGAAGGTCCCATCCCCAAGGAATAACAGCCGATGTCTCCCAGGACAAAACCATCTCTGCCATCGAGCGCCAGTGCATTTTTAACCGCCCAATAAGTTGCTCGGTGAGGGCATCCAGCGCAGAAACTGTGAGCTCTGGGTGGTACCAATTCGGCAATCGCTTCATAGGCGCGCCGGCTATAATCTTCCGGTCTCGGGACATATTGAATATTTAAGACCGTCTGGATTGCAGAGGTGACGATCTCAGGATTAAGATCTCCGACATCCGGTACCGTTTGGCTCGCCTTTCCATAAAATCGTTTTACTCCTAAGTTAAAACAGTTCTGAGCAAAGACCTCCTTCACATTGTTTTCGAGAACTGGGTCCACCTCCTCGATGAACAAGAAGTTTTCAGCTCCCCGAAGATGTTTCAGTAGAAATTCTTCCGGCAAAGGCCAGGTCGTTCCTATCTTGAGGATGGACACCTTCTTCTCAGCCTTCAAGTTTTTTATTGCTTCAAGGCAATACATATATCCGCTTCCGCTTGTGATCACCATTAGGTCTGGCTTTTCAGGGCCCCTGTAAAAGTTGAAAGAGGAACCTTCGAATATCTCTTGTACCCTTTTTCGTTTCTCATGAAGGATCTTATGATTTGCCACGGCAGGGACAGCGTGAAAGGACTGTGAAAGGTCAAACCCTGGCTTTGGACTGAACTGAGGGAGTTCATCGAGGGTAACATTGCCTCTGGCATGAGATACTCGGGTCACACTCCGAATGACCACAGGAAGTCCAAGTCTCTCTGAAAGGTTGAAAGCCTCTCTGGTCATCTCCTTGGCTTCCTCGAAATTGGCAGGTTCCAAAAGAGGCAGGTCTCCTAATTTGGCATAGAGGCGTGAATCCTCTTCGTTACTCGAAGAGATTCCTGACGGATCATCCGCTACGACCACAACCAGGCCCCCTCGGCATCCGGTCAGGTTTAAATTGAATAGAAAGTCAGAGGCAACATTGATCCCATTCTGCTTCATGGCGCAGAGGCCTCTTAGCCCTGACAGAGAGGCAGCAGCTGCCACTTCCAGGGCAACCTTTTCATTGATAGACCACTCCACATGGAGCCCAAATTTCTCAGCCACTTTTGCAAGAGAACCGATAATCTCAGAGGAAGGATTTCCTGGATAGGCTGCACAAACCTTCACCCCTGCCTCAAGGGCTCCACGTGCGATCGCTTCATTCCCCATCAAGAGGACCGTCTTCCCCGGAGAATTTTGAGCAATATGGCTCATCTGCTCATACCCTCTCTCTCTTTGATGGTATTCAGGGCCCGTTCTTTCTTAAGAATAGATGCCTCTTTAAGATGATTCAAATGAGCCTCGGGTATTGATTGACATTCGATCACTCCTTCCTTTTCAGCCTCTTTGAAAAGCGCCTCCCCTCGATCGGAACGAACGATCATTGTATTCCATCCATCAATCCCTTCAACTGTTCCTGCTGAAATATCCGAGAACTCAGCCGTCATATCAGAACACACATGACAGCCCTCTCGTATAAAAGGTCTTATCTCATCAACAGGAATGGCATACAACTGTCCATTGGTATAAACTTTAAGAAGCCTCTCCGGAGGTGGAGTGATCTCTAATTTATAAATATCCGATTTTCCCACCCTTACTTTTAAAAAAGCGATAAATCGCTCATATTCGAGGGCCCATGTGCAGAACAGCCCGATAACAAGCCCCACCTTATCAACAGGCGTTCTTTTTTCAAGAGAAGAAGACTTCATTCTTGTTAGAGCAAATGCCTGACAGGGTAGACCCACTACTCCGATCTTCTCCCCTTCCTGCCAGGGACCTTTATGAAACGCTTCGAGTGTCGGCCCGGAAACATAACTCGAACCCGCGCAGGTTAAAATGTCTTGACGGTTCCGGACGATTCGACCTCCAGGAAGAAAATCCGTTTCCCGTTGCGTGAGAATGGCAGCATCAATGACTTTCTTTCTTAAAGCAAAGTCGATTAGCGCAGAGACCACACCTCCGCTCTGAGCTCTCTTTCGCCAGACAGGATCTTTCGCCCTTGCCATCCATACCTTCCTTACAGGGCCCACTTCAATCTTTTCGTATTTTTTGCCAATTTCTTCATGTTCGATCTGCGCAAACTCAAGTTCTGCTCTTGGGCAATAGGCAAAACAGCGGCCTTCTTCCAGACTGCAGTCATGCAGTTTCACCACCCTTCCCTGCCATGAACGAAGATAAGGGCAGAGCGAGAGACAAGCCCCGCAAGCAATGCAGAGGTCCTTTCGAAGTACCTTCTCTTCCAATCCCTTCAATCCTCTATTCATTTTGTTCATCAGGACATGCCCCTTATCTCGGGCTTTTTCTAAAAAAAGGGAGCAATCCTTTCTCTTTAAGGAGATGGATTACTTTCAACGCCTCTTCTCTATTATCAAACTTTCCAACGACCACTCGGTACCAGGTTTCTTGTGCCGACACTTTTCTTGGCAAAACCTCTATTTCCTTTCCTATGAGGGATCGTTCATTACGATAAAGTTTTAAAATATCGGGGTTCGAAAAAGTTCCGACATGGATTTTACAGGTTCCTTCAGAAGATTGGATGATAAATAATTCTTCCGTTATCTTGGGTATCTTAATCTCTTGGTTTATTAGGATGAGATGGACATTGGTAATCTCAGGGTTAAAATCCAAAATGATGTCCAGAAGGGTGGCATGGGTCATACGGTAATATTCTTGTGACAGGGAAGAAATAGTGTGCCCAGCTTTTACAGTAACAATTTCTATGAAATGCTTCTCTTTCCCTTTCGCTATAAAAGAAGGAGCGGTTGGTGGAGGAAGCTTACGGGGTTCAGGGGGTATGGGCTTGGGTTCAGGGGATTGTGCATCCACTGAAGGGCTTTTTAATGTTTTAAGTTCCCCCCAATGGGTAGATCCTTTCTGAAAGCCCCCCCGGACAAGAAGAATGATTCCTCCCAGACAAACCAAGGCCAAAATGGCAAATGAAACTATTTTGATTGAAACTTTAAAATGTAGTCCGGATGGCCGTTGCGCTTTAGTCTGCTCAATTGAAGGAAGGGACCTTTTGGGTGAACCTGGGCCTTCCAATTCTTCTATAACCTTCTGAATGATATCCACATCAATCCTTTTTTGTGTTAACTCATAGCCGACCCGAAGTCCATTATCGCAAAGGATGTTTATGACGAGCGGAATTCCCTGGGTGTAGTCGTAAATCAAGGAAATGGCTCTCGGGGTAAAGAGTTCAAAGATGCTCCTTCCGACCAATCGAAGCCGATGGTCAATATAAGTTAAAGATTCCTCTTCGGATAAAGGTTTCATTTGAAGTCGGATCTTTATTCTCTGTTTAAGGGATCTTAACCCTGATGAATTGAGTTTATCTTCAAACGCAGACTGTCCCACAAAAATGACCTGAATGACTTTCGGTACCCGATCTATAAATACCTGCAGTTCCTCCATTAATTCCCGAGAAAGGGACTGGGCTTCATCAATCATGATGACCAGTTGCTCACCATTGTCTCTTACCTGTTCCAAATATTTTATCATTTGATTAAAAGGATCGGTCTTGCCTTCCTGCGTAGACGATGATTCCAATTCCCATAAGATGACTCTTAATAATTCTCTAAAATTATTAATGGGACGAGGGATTAAAACACCCTTCGCTTTATTCTTGAGGGTGGTCAATAAATGGTAAGCGAAAGCAGTCTTGCCTGTTCCTGCAGCTCCTGTAATGGAGATAAACTCTTCTCGTTCTTTGATTCCGTTGATCACAGAATCCAGTAGGTTTTGGTAATGAGGTGTTAAATAAATAAATTTGGGGTTAGGCACACCTGCAAAAGGTTCTTCTGAAAAACCATAAAACTTGTTATACATTTTTTAACCCATTAGGACAGGAAAACCTTGCCCATTCCTCAAATGGAAATCATTCCTCAAAAAATAACTTCATTCATTCTTACTCCAAAATCTACACCTTTTCCATAGGATCTGTCAAATTTGGCCTTATCGTTGCATCAAATGATATGAAAAGGGAGGATGGAAGGATTTTATGAAAGTTTTTGTTTCTCTTGTAAACCTACCTCAGGGTCAGTGACTCATCCACATGTTTGATAAAGGGAGAGATGAAAAATTCAATCACCCTTCTCTCTCCGGTCTTGATCTCAGCAGTCACGGCCATCCCGGGGCTGAGAGGGATATCCTTATCTTTGACACGAATCATCAGTCGGTTCGGTCTCAACTTGATCTTGTAAACTAAACCGATCTTCTGATCCTCCTGGGCGTCTGGGCTCACAAAGAAGAGCTCAGCCTCAATCGTCCCGTATTTTTGAAAGGGGAAGGTATCCAGTTTCAATTCTGCCTTCTGTCCGAGATGAATGAAACCCACATCCTTATTGAGCGCCATTGCTTCCACAATCATGGGTGTCCCCTCTGGCACAATAGTGACAATCGGTTGCGCTGAAGTGACCACCCCACCGATGGTGTGCATGGCCAGTCCATGGACCGTCCCATTGACAGGGCTATGAAGCTTTTCCAGTTGGGACCTCTTACTGGCTTTAGTAAACTCTCCTTCAAGAACGGTTATGCTTCTCTCTTTCTCGAGAATCTCCCCTAAAATAGAGCGTTCCCTCTCCTTTTTTAATGCCTCAAGATTTCTTTCTGCCTCTTTTAAACTATCACGGATCTGTTCGGAAAGCTTTCTCTGTTCGTTCAGCTCTTTTTCTGTCCTGACCAGTTCCTTCTGCCTCTGGAGATGTTCCATCATGGAGGCATAGCCTTTCTCAGCCAATTGTCTTAAAGCTTCTTCCTGTTTGGCCACCAGCTCCAGTGCCCTTTCAAGTTTGGCGATACTCTCCTCCGATGCCAGAAGGGCTGTTCTCTTCTGCGAAATGACCAGTTCGAGGGAAGCCACTTTTGCCCGGTGCTCCTCCTCTCTCGCCTGTTTCAGGCTTTTCTGGAGAAGCAGCAACTTATCAGGATTCTTTCCTGCTCCATCGATCTCTTCGCCTTTCAATTCTGCCTTCAACCTTTCCATCTCATATCGGTTGATCTTTAAAGACCTCTCCGAACTCTCAACCTCAGCCTGGCTCATGGTGGGATCAAGTTCGATCAACAGGTCTCCTTTCCTTACCTTCTGACCTTCCATTACGTGGATCGCCCGGATCACCCCTGTCTCTCTGGGTTGAATCACCTTAACCATGCCATCCGGGACCACCTTTCCCCTGGCAACCACCTCTTCGTCCACCTTCCCGAAATAACTCCAGGCAAAAGCCGCAACCATTAACAAAACGATTGCCCACAGGAGAATCCTCCCCAAGGGAGAAGGAGGCGTCTCCTCAATCTCCGCAGCCTCCGGCAAAAACTCATAATCAAGACGATCTTTTTTCATAATAACCCATATCCCCTCTCCCTATCCCTCTCCCCTCGGGGGAGAGGGGCTGGGTGAGGGGGCTTGTTGAATCTGCAGATGATGATAAAGTCCCTTCTTGTCCATCAACTCATCGTGCGTACCAGACTCAACAATCTCCCCTTTCTCCAGAACGATGATCCTTTCAGCGATCCTCAGGGTTGAGAGCCGATGGGCAATGAGAATCACCGTCCTCCCCCGGCAGATCTGTCGTAAATTTCTCTGGATGATCGCTTCGGATTCGGAATCAAGAGAAGAAGTGGCCTCATCAAAGATCAAAATTCTTGGATTAGTTAAAAGCGCCCGAGCAATGGCGATTCTCTGCCTCTGCCCTCCGGAGAGTGCAGTTCCTCTTTCGCCGACGATCGTGTCGTACCCCTCTGGGAGTTCGAGGACAAACTCATGGGCTCCGGCAAGATTCGCCGCCTTCATGACCTCTTCCATGGACGCCTGCGGATAATGAAAGGCGATGTTATCTCTTACGCTTCCATTAAAGAGAAAACTTTCCTGAAGCACAACTCCGATCTGCCTTCGCAGCCATGCAGGATCAGCAAGGCTGAGGTCAATCCCATCGATCAGGATTCTTCCGGATTCAGGGAGATAAAGCCTTTGGATCAACTTGGCAAGGGTGCTCTTGCCAGACCCACTTCGGCCTACAATGCCAAGGATCATACCTGGCTTGATATCCAAATCGATATTCCTGATGATCTCGGGTCCATCAAGACGATACCGAAACCTCACTCCTTCCAATCGAATGTGACCTTGAATGGCTGGAAATCTTGTCTTTGTGACATTAAGAGAAGGCTCTGGGGTAGCGTGGAAGATGTCTCCCAGCCTTCGGATGGAAAGCCCTGTCTGTTGAAAATCCTGCCAGAGTTGAACCAATCTGAGCACTGGGCCGCTCACCCTTCCTGAAAGCATTTGAAAGGCAATTAACTGGCCGACAGTTAAATCCCCTCTCATTACCAGGTGAGCTCCCAGCCAGAGAATGGCAAGGGTGGATCCCCGTTCGATTAATTGACCTAACGAGCCTGCCACTCCAGAGAGCTTTGAAGTTCTAAAGGAGGCCTTCACATAATTGGCCAGGAGGCTTTCCCATCTCTTCTGCACTTCCGGCTCAACAGCCATTGCCTTGACGGTCTGAGCCCCTGTCACCATTTCTACGAGAAAAGCCTGCGATTCTGCGCCTCGATTGAATCGCTCATCGAGCCGGTGCCGAAGCATTGGAGTGATGATCAGGGAAAGCAGGGCAAAAACAGGGATGGCTCCAAGAACCACAAAGGAAAGAGTCGTGCTGTAAATGAACATGACCACCAGATAGACTCCGATAAACATCACATCGAGAATGGTGGTCAAAGGAGCGCCAGTTAAGAAATGGCGGATATTCTCAAGTTCCCTCACCCTGGCAACGGTATCCCCTACCCTTCGAACTTCAAAATATTTAAGCGGTAGCGAGAAGAGGTGTTTAAAGAGTTTTGTCCCAAGGGAGATGTCAATCCGGTTGGAGGTGTGGGTAAAGAGATAAGTCCTGAGAATGTTTAAAAGCCCTTCGAACAGGATAACCGTGATCAGGCCGATGGCAAGGACATTGAGCGTGGTGATCCCTCGATGGACCAGCACCTTGTCAATGATCACCTGTGTGAAAACAGGAGTGACCAGACCGAAGATTTGAAGAATCAGCGATGCGGTGAGAACCTCAAAAAGGGGTTTTCGATATTTCCAAATCGAAGGGAGAAACCACGTGAGACCAAAAGGCCTTTCAGAGGGAGCAGTTGATTTCCGGTAGGTGAGAAGGATAATCCTCTCTTTCCATTGACCAATAAAATCATTTTTGGACAAAAGTTGCGGTTTTCCTTCGCCGGGATCGAAGATCAGAACTTTATCACTATCGGTTTTTGCAAGGACGATATATTTGCCACCATCAAAAGAAGCAATGGCAGGCATGTGAAGATGTTTCAACCGGTCAAAAGAGACCTGAGCCTCTTTTGCCTTCAGCCCCAGTTCTCTTGCCCCCCTGAGGATATCTATCGTTCCCATACCCTCAGGGCCTAATGCAAGGGTATGTCTTAACTGCTCGGGGTCAACCGCAAGCCCGTGATATCCGGCCACCATCACCAGACACATCAGTCCGGTATCGATCCTTTTAGGCTCTCTAATTTCATCAGCCCTATTCTCTCCGTTCGTCTCCATAATCCAAACTGACCAAAATGGGAAGTGGGAAGTTGGAAATGAGAAGTTTAAATCGAATTTACAAAGAAAATTAGGAAACAGGAAGTAAGAAGTATATAAAATCCCATTTCCTATTTCTTATTTCCCATTTGTTTTTTTCTTTGCAGTGGTGACACTCTTGCCTAAAATATTCCTGATCTCTCCTGACTCCTTGATCAGTCGATCAATATTATCCCCGGTCACAATTTCAGCATCTCTTAATAACCTGAGCCATAAATGAGTCTCTATGGCTTCTTTAAACGCGGTACTCATTTTATATGTGAAGTCGCCCTTGCTAAAACCTCCTGTTGCCTCCTCATAATTGGCTGCAATGGAAGGTCCCGATTTTATCAGTTGTTTTCCAATTTCACGAGCAACCATCTCCTTCGGTAATTTTCTTACAAACTTCACAATCTCCAACGCAAAAGCATAAAACCTATCTCGAAGCTCTTCATTCCCCATTCTTCCCCCCATTGTCTTTTTCCTGCTTCCCTCTTCTTATTTCCCATTTATTATTACTTCCCATTTCTCATTTCCTATTTCCCATTTTTTAGTTATTGGGTTGCCAATACTGCGCCAATATCGTCTCGACCTCTGTTCGCCTATTCTCAATCAACTATTGACTCTTGGGGTCAAAGCTAAATTATACATTTTACCCCTGAGCTGTTATGCTCTCCTTTATCTTCTTCAGCTCTATGTCCAATCTCTTATCCCCTTCTCTCCTTTTCTCAACATCCCTGACAGCATTGGTTACCGCCTGAAGGGTAATCCCAAACAATGTCCCAATGTCAGCATTTCTCCTGCCACTTAAAACCTTCGATAAATACAATCCAATCTTTCTCTGTGGCTCTGTCCTCTTACTCCGTTTCAACAGATCGCCTTCCTCCAAACCGTAGTAGCCAGCAACCCCTTTGACAATTTCCTTTATCTCATGGGTCTTTTGAATTTTCTTGATCCCAGAAATCCCCGCTTTATCAGAAGTAACCCTTAAGAACTTGAGAATCCCCTCTCGGAATCCTTCATCACCCAAGATGCTTCCTATCGCTCCCGGCAAAGGAGACTTCTCTTGGATTCCTGCCTCTACAAACTCCTTATACCTCCTCACCGCCACAGACCGCTGCCTCGAAAAGTATCCCAGAGTCTCATCGGTATCCACTAAGATCTCCCCTTTGCGACCATTAAGATATTCCTGATAACTACTCCATCGATACTGCTCCGCTCTCTTGAGCACCCCTGCCCGCACAGGATTAAGATGAATATATCGACTGAGCGCCAAAAGGTATTTATCCTTATCGATCACAAATGCCTTGTAGCGTCCCTGAAAAAGATGCCCAATCCGATGATATTTTCTGTTGATATACACCGTATAGCTCGTGTTGATGTTCTGCATGATCTGGTGAAGGCTGCCATGAGGAGTCTCCATCAGAAGATGATAATGATTGCTCATCAATACATAGGCGTGAAGGAGGTAACCATATCTCTCCTTGGTCCTCTCAAGGATTTTCTTTAACCTTTCCCTATCCTTGGC
>VGSD01000073.1 GCA_016875155.1 Deltaproteobacteria bacterium
AGCACTCACCCAGCGCTCCAACTCCTGACAATCGGATTCTTTTATCGTTACCTCTATGGCATGTTTTGGCATGAACATAGTGTATCACAAGCTTAAATATAAATCCAGTTATTTATGAGACATTACACTAGGACCAGCAGGAACCATGGCACTACATAGCATGGGATCAACAGGAGGTTCCAAAGGCTCCGACGTCGACCTGCGCGTTTCCGTGCGTCCGAGATGTAGCCCATCGTTCTGTGGCCCTAATAATTAATAGACGTAATTCGTGGTTGCTGGGAATCGGGTCTTCTGATTTAAACTTTTTACCCCTTTTGACCACTTTTGTCTATGAAATTGTGCAATTCGATGTTGTATGAATAGGTGGTTTTTCGGAATTACCCGCTTACGCAGAATGCCTTGTCCGGAAGGACGGGGATGAATGCGACTCCGAATGAGCGTAGTAGGGTATGCTTCGGCGGGTTTCGCCGAAGCTTTGAAGATGCCCCGTGCGGAGGCACGGGGAGCTTCACTTTCTAAACACAATATCGCCATAGTAAGCAATGGCGGATTCGCTGGTGTTGTCGGTGTCGGTCATGATGGCGACACCTGAGATCATCGGTGGTTCGTAACCAAAGGCTTTCTTAAAATCTTCATAGAGATTTCTCTCTTCATTCACCCATTGGTTCAATTTATCCGAGCCGCTCTCCAATACAATCATCATCACCCGGTCCGCATAGGGATTGGGGATAAAGGTGTTTACAGGAACCTTGCTCTCCCATATGTAATTGATGGCAGCAATGGGCGGGTACTGGCCATAGAGAAGTCTTGCTGCCTCATACTTCACCTTCTCAAAAAAATTCAATTTGGAAGAATCATATTCAAAGGTGATGTAGAGCCGTGCGGGATAGTCATCGCCTTCCTTTATGTGGACATTTCCCTTTCTTAAAATGTTCTCCACTTTCCATCGCCATTGGATGATGGGATATTCTTTTGGATTGATCTGAATCTCACGGGTCAACCCTGAAGCCGAGGCTTCAGAAATTGCCTTCACAACAATAGTCTCCCCATCTTTCACCAGGGAGTAGGTTGTATGCCGTTCAATCTTCTTGAAGGTCAGGGGTTTCCAATTGGAGGGGATTTTATTCTCTACTTTTTCCGCTGAGAACTTTCCTATTTCAATGAAAGATTGGGATTGGCCGGATGCACAGAAAGGGAAAATCAGGAGTAAGAAGACGATTCCCCTCACCCAAACCCTATCCTTCCAGGGGGTGGAAGATCCAGACCGGTTTTGTGGATCTCTGACCATACAACCAAATTGTAAAGGGGCATACGTTCAGATTCAAGCCATTCTTTTTTGCTTGATTCTTGGACAGGGGGCATAATATAAATTGATCAATTCTTTATGGAGGGTTAGTCACCCACAAAGGATAAAATGCTCTAGTGGGCTGGGCTAAGGTTACGGCTACGAAGCCCGTTTCGTCATTCGGTAACGGTTACGTTTAAAAGAATTAAATACGAAAGACGTAGCCTTTTATATACGATACGGGCATCGTTACCGTCACCGTTAAACACAGCCATTATTTTATGAACAATCCTAAAAATTTCATTACCACAGGAGGTTCTCATGGAGCAGAAGATTGTCGATGGATATCGGTTTCTTCCGCCGGGACTCAAGGCATGGGTGAAGACGTTTATTCCCGATGAGGAGTATAAGGGAAAAATCCCCTGGACTCCGATGTCCAAGCCATTGAATCGAACGACCATTGCTCTAGTTACAAGCAGTGGAATCAGTCTCAAAACCGATCCCCCTTTTGATATGGAGAGAGAGAAAAGAGAACCTCTCTGGGGAGACCGCTCCTTTCGGAAGATTCCAAGAGGGACAACCGAGAAGGAGATTGACGTCAATCACCTCCATATCAATACCAACCTTGCCAAACAGGACATCAATGTCATCCTTCCTTTGGGGCGAATGGCCGAGTTCGAAGAAGAGAAGATCATCGGCCGCCTTGCACCTACAGCCTATTCTTTCTATGGATTTCAGTGGCAGAATAACGATTTTCTTAAGGAGGCGATCGAGCCGATTTCAAAACATATGAAAGCCGAAAAAGTGGAAGCGGTTCTTCTCACCCCTGCCTGACCCTTCTGCTGTCAGTCCGTTGGACTGGCCGCAAGAGTTCTGGAGGAGGCGGGATTTTCCACCGTACTTCTCAGTCCGACCTGGGAATTCACCCAGGCCGAAGGCATTCCTCGGGTAGCAGCCATTGAATATCCTTATGCAAGACCTGTCGGGCAGATTGGAGACAGGGAAGGGCAGAGGAAGGTTCTTCTTGAAGCCCTTTCGGTCTTTGAGAAGGCCAAGAGACCCGGTGAGGTCATTCATCTACCTTTCACCTGGCCTGAAGATCCAAAAAAGGCAGACTGGCAACCGCCTGAAATGTCACCCCTGATCAAGTTCTATCTGGAAGAAATCAGACAAGCCAGAAAAGGGTAGTTACCCGTCCCCGGTTTCAAAAGGAAGGTTCTTCTTTAAAGGAATCTACTTTAAAGTAGATTCCTCGTCGTAATTCTGTATTCCTGCTCCATCAAGGCCGAGCCTACTTGCACACTATGAAAGCTTATTAAAAACTTCCACAGCCTTCCGTAATTCTTGAGCCTCTTCATGAGAAAGCCAGCCTGAAAACTCTCTGACGATTTGTTCGCGTTCCTTAACGAGACCTATTTTTTCATCTATCGCCTCAAGAATAAAGGGTGTCTTCGGTTTTTTGATTTTCGTAGTCGCCTTTTTAATCATGTCGTCTTTTTTAAAAGGGATTCTCAGGTTTAAAGGCATCCTCCATGTAACTTTATTTTTGGTTATGTATCTCATGGGAATCATTTGGTCAATAGTTTTGTTAAGGTCTATCCCGAACCAAGAGGACCACGCCTCCCTGCCGGTAGGCAGGGGTTCTACCCGTGGGTGAATTGGTCCTCTGGTACGGGATGTTCGCCCCTTGTGGGCGTTTCTTGGGAACCACGGGCTTTGCCCGTAGTGCTCCATCTGGGGATAAATTCATTTTATCAATCGGACCATAAAAACCTGAACATTTATGAATAGTTACAACGCAAGCTTTTTATCTTTAAGAAATCGTGCATAAGCGATTTTGATTATTTGTTTCTGTTCATCAGTCAGGGCTTGAATGTTAATATGCCTCAGTTGGTAATATCCAGAACCTCCGTAGACCCATACATTAAATTTAATATAGGATTTCCCGATGAGATATTTCTTGATCTTTAGGTCCTCAAGGGAGTGAGTTAAGCCTTATCAGGTGGCACGAGCCATTGCAGAAAATCCTGCTTCCAGATCAGCAATCAGGTCAGCAGGGTCTTCCAGTCCGATGTGGACACGAATCAATGGACCGCCCTGCCATGGTGTGACAGTTCGTAGCGAACCGATCCGGGCTGGGAAGATCAGGCTTTCAAAACCGCCCCAGGAATAACCGATGCCGAAGTATCGGCGCCCCTCGCAGAGGGCGGCGATCTGTTTGGACGTGGGACTCTTTTTTTCGGGGTCGGTTTTAAGTTCGAAAGAGAAGAGACCGCTTGAGCCCCTAAAGTCGCGCTTCCAGAGCGCATGCTGAGGATGGCCGGGCAAGGCCGGATGAAGCACGGCGCCCACCTCCGGCCGGCGCTCAAGCCAGCGTGCAATCTCTAATGCATTTTGCTGATGTCTCTTCATACGCACATCAAGGGTGCGCATCCCGCGCAGGATCAATGCCGCATCGTCGCCTCCAACACTCATCCCGAGTTCGCGCGAAGTCCTCCAAAGAGGCAACCAGTTCTCCTCGCGTACCACAACCGCCCCCATGAGCACATCGGCATGTCCGCTCCAGTATTTGGTTAAAGGTAGGACTGAGGCATCCACACCCCAGTCAAAGGGTTTAGCAAAGACAGGTGATCCCCAAGCATTATCAATCGCGGTCATCACTTTGTGTCTGCGGGCGATGGCACAGATGCCGGGCACATCTTGAATCTCAAAGGTATAACTGCCCGGGCTTTCGAGAAAGATCATGCGTGTAGCAGGCTGAATCAGCGTTTCGAGTTTGTCAGGAGTGATCGTCGGGTCGTACCAAGTGGTGTTGATTCCCAACCTTGAGAGAAGGCCCTTGCAAAAGACTCGTGTCGGCCCGTACACGGAGTCTGTCACCAGAAGATGGTCACCCGGTTTCAGATAGGCCAACAGCAATGTCGTAATCGCCATCAGTCCGGAGGGCATGATGGCCGCACGGCAGGAATGGCCTGCACCTTCAATCCGGGCCAGCGCATCCCTGAGCGCAAAGGTCGTGGGTGTTCCTATAGTGCCATAATGGGATGCTCCCAGTTCGCCGCGTTCTGACGCATCCAACTGGGCTTGGGCGTGGGCGAGTGATTCAAACAGGACGGTAGAGGCATGGTAAACCGGCAGATTGGCAGTGCAGATGTCTGAGTTAAAATTTCGTCCCAATTCGACAAATAACGTTGCGTTTGAGGTTTGATTCTGATCGGAACCTTCTTTTTCCTTATCCATCGGGTTTCCTTCCAATCGAATTGGAATAGATTATAATGCAGGAGTACAAAGGGGGTCAAGGCAGGTTTGCCGGAGGAGAATGGAAACAGCCTCATTGATTAGAGTCTGTTTATAAATGAGTCATTTCCGTCATGCCCCGATTAAATCGGGGCATCCAGACGTCGTCCCGACGGAAGTCGGGAACCATGTCAAAGACTGGATCCCGGTTTTCACCGGGAACCCTGGATTCCGGTCGTTGCGACTCGAAACCGAGCTTTCGCCGGAATGACCACCTTCTTGAAAACCATTAGTTTATGAATAAACACCAATTGCATCAGCTTTAGATACAAATTTTACATGACGGGTTCGTCACCCGCGAATGATGAAAATGCCCCCCACCCACCCCTCCCCCTCGAGGGGGGAGGGTGAGGGAGGGGGTGACGAAGGTATTTTCCAGGTAATTCAAATAGAAATCGGTTGAAAAAAGAGAAGATTCCTGATAGGCTGAACCCAAAAGAAAGGGGGTGAAATAAGAGAGATGATTCGATTCTTACTGGGAGTGGTTACAGGCATTCTCATCTTACTGCTCTTCATCTTCTTCGGTGGCGGCAAGGCTGTGAAGAAAGTTGGCGAGGGCTTAACCGAAACCGGAAAGAGGATGGAACATCTGGAAGAGGTGATCAAGAAGGAAGGAGATGAGGTTGGGAAGGATATCAAGAAGAAGATCCTCAAGGAGGAGAAGGAGGTTCCAAAGAAGGGTCAATAGGTAACAGAGAAATCATCAAACTCTCCCTCAACATCCTCCCATGTGACACGGACATTGGTCACCTTTGCCTCAGATGGACCTCGATGGCACCATTGAATCATTTCGTCCACCTTTGCCTTTTCTCCTTCGAAGAGGGCTTCCACCCGGCCATCCCTTCTATTCTTCACCCAGCCCTTCAAACTTAGAAGGTAAGCCATCTCCTGCGTGTGGGCTCGGAAGTAAACCCCCTGAACCCTTCCTTCAACGATGACATGCGCCCTCACTTTTTCCATAACTCTTCTCAGTTAAATGAACCATTTCATGGAAATCACATTGACACCGATCCCTTTTAATTCTTCACGGATCTTCTTGACCATCTGGACAGCAGCGGGATTGTCGCCGTGGACGCAGAGCGTGTCCGGTTGGAGTTCGATTTCTGTTCCATCCATAGCAATCACCTTTCCGTCCAGGGCCATCTTGAGTGCCCGTTTAGCCACTTGCTCGTGGTCATGAATGACAGCCCCTTTTTCTCTTCGGGAAACCAGGGAGCCATTTTTATTATAGGCACGGTCCGGAAAGGCCTCGAAGGCGATGCGGATGTCATATCGTTTTCCCATATCGCGAATGGGCTGATTGTTAGACGAAGCGAGGACAACCAGAATGATTTCCTTATCCAATTTTGAGATGGCCTCTGCCATAACCTCCCAGATTTTCGGATTGGCTACGGCCATATTATAGAGGGCTCCGTGGGCTTTCATATGTTGGAGCCTTAGCCCCTGGGAAAGGGCAAAAGCCTGCAGGGCTCCTGTCTGATAAACGACATAATCCTGGATCTCTTCGAGCGTGGCGTCCATATTTCTTCTTCCGAAGCCAACCAGATCAGGAAATCCGGGATGGGCCCCCACTTCCACTCCATATTGTTTGGCAAGGGAGACAGTCCTTCGCATCACGGACGGATCTCCACCGTGAAATCCACAACCGATGTTCGCAGAGGTGAGATGAGGGATGACCTCTTCATCAAGTCCTATTTTATAAGCACCAAAACTTTCCCCCACATCAGAGTTTAGATCGATCTGTATCTTCTTGCTCATTTTCCCTCCTCCATCACCATCTCAATGGCTTGTTTTGGACAGACAGCGGCGCAGATTCCGCATCCTTTGCAGTAATCGAGATCAATCAAAACCTCTCCAGTCTTCTCATCATGAGTGATGCAGAGATCCGGGCAGAGGAGACTGCAGATGTCACAGTAATGACAGTCCCTCAACCCCAGACAGCGCTCTGCTTCTTTAATGGCCTCTTCTCTAACAAAGCCATATTCAACGGGGGAGAAATTATTCTTTCTCGCCTTGATCGAAAGGGTCTTGGGCTTTCTTTTGGGCACAACCTCTTTTTTACATTCTTGGGTCATATACATCATTTGGAGTCGTTAGTCGCTTAGTCAAATAGTCTAATAGTCAAACCCATGAGAGAGAGGACTAAGAGACTATCTGACTATCAAACTATACGACTATTACGATAGATACTCTGCGATGGCTTCCGCGCCTCTTTTTCCTGCGGCAATGGCATCAATGGCCCAGCCTGGGCCGGTGACCATATCCCCGCCCGCAAAAACGCCTTCCATGCTCGTCTCACCAGTCTCTGAATCAACATGAATCGTTCCGTCAGAGTTCTTTTTCAGCCCCTTTAAGGGCCTTTGGTCCACACTCTGGCCAATGGCTGAGATGATCGTCTCTGCAACGATTTTGAAATTGGAACCCTGAATCGGAATGGGTTTTTTTCTTCCCTTTTCGTCGGGTTCACCCAGACGCATCCGGATACACTCCATTCCAATTGCTTTTTCGCCCCTTCCGGTCATCCGGACCGGTGCAGAGAGAAGATGAATCTTCACGCCCTCACGGATCGCCTCCTCTACTTCTTCGGAGATGGCTGGCATCTCTTGCCTCGATCTCCGGTAATAAAGATCAACCTGCTTCGAGCCGAGACGGAGCACAGAGCGGGCAACATCAATGGCCACATTCCCACCACCGATGATTGCGACTTTTTTCCCCAACGCTACTTTTTTTCCGAGATTGATGTCTCTTAAAAATTCAACACCCGGAAAGACCCCACGAAGAGATTCTCCCGGAATATTCAGTTTTGAACTCCGATGGGCACCCATCGAAAGGAAGATGGCTTCGAAGCCAGTTTTTTTAAGGGTCCTGCCATTCCCATCAAAACGAAAGGGATGATCGATCTTCATCTCCACCCCCAATTCCATGATGCCTTCAATCTCCATCTGGAGAATCTCTCTGGGCAATCGAAATTCGGGTATGCCGACACGAAGCATTCCTCCAAGAACAGGCAGGGCCTCAAAGATCGTCACTCTGAAGCCCAATAGGCTCAGATCATTGGCACAGGCCAGACCCGCAGGCCCAGAGCCCACCACAAGGATCTTTTCGCGCCTCTTTCGCTTCGGTCCCTTCTTCGGTCTCTCCCTTTTTCTATTATACTCTGCGATAAACCGTTTGAGCATTCGGATGGGGATGGGATGATCTACATCCTCTCGCAGACAGGCTTCCTCGCAGGGATGATGGCAGATGAATCCGCAGACTGCAGGCAGGGGATTGGCCTCACGGACCAGTTCGAGTGCCTCTTTAAACTTCCCTTTTGCAATGAGGGCCACATAGCCCCTTGCATCCTGATGGATAGGGCAGGCTTGCTGGCAGGGAGGAAGAAGGATCTTTCCCTCCGTAATTTTTCCTTCCATCTTACCGTGGTAGAGGGTTCCTCTGAGACTCTCTACTTCCAATCGGTATTCGGGGATGAATTCGGCAGGGCATCCCCTGATACAAACATCACAACTCTGACATTGTGAAGTCCGGATGATTGGACGATGGGTCCTTCCTTCAACCATGAACCTGCCTCCCCAGTTCCATGCCTACTCGAAGGGCCTTGAAATTGAGCGGTCTGAAACGTTCACTGACATGCATTGCGATCGCCTTGCGTATGGCTTTGGGTGTGACGATCCGGGTGGCTTCAATCAATGCTCCAAGAAAGACGATGTTGGATACCTGCTTATTCTTCAACCTCTTCACCGAGGTTTCGGTCGCAGGAATGCCAAGTTGCTTCACTCTCAGGTCGTCCTTGGGGATCACAAAGCCCTGATCATAGAGGATGAGTCCGGACTGTTCTCTCACATCCGTGTAGTAAGTATTGTAGGCTCCCTGTGACATGGCAATGAGAATGTCGGCTGTTGTCAGATGGGGAAAGTCAACCGGGCCCTCAGAAAGGACGATCTCCGATTTGCAACCCGAACCCCTTGCCTGAGCTCCGTAAGAATTGGATCCGGAGATGTACTTCCCATCGAATATCCCTGCTTGGCCCAATAGCAGGCCTGCAAGGACCACTCCCTGTCCTCCGAGACCACTCAGTCGCACCTGCCTGACCTCTGTCATGATGAAAATTCTCCTGTGATGATTTTTTCAGCCAACTCCTCTTTGGTCAACCCTTCTGCCTCCTGTTCCAAAATGCAACGCCGTATCAGGTCCTTCATCATCTCATCCGGTCGGTCAAGGCGATTCCGTCTTCCGAATTGTGTAGGGCAGGGAGAGAGGGCTTCAATGAAAGAGAATCCCTTATGGAGAAGCGCTTTCTTAATCGATTGAATGAGCGAGATAGGCTGGGTGACGGAGAAACGCGCCACATAGGTGGCTCCTGCTCCTTCCACCAGTTTGCAGAGATCAAAAGGGCGGTAGGGATTACCTTCTCCGGTTGTAGAGGTCTTTGAACCTCTGGGAGTGGTTGATGCCACTTGCCCTCCGGTCATGCCGTAAATCATATTATTGGCACAGATGACCTTCAGGTCGATGTTTCTCCTTGCTGCATGGATGAGGTGATTACCGCCGATAGAGGAGAGGTCTCCATCACCGCTCACTACCACCACACAGAGGTCAGGGTTGTAAAGTTTGGCACCGGTGGCAAAGGCCAGCGCCCTTCCGTGAAGGGTGTGGAGGGTGTCTCCGTTATAGTGAGGGCTCGGTATCCATGCGGCGCAGCCAATTCCCGATACAAAGAGCATCTTCTGCATATCCATCTTCAGCTCATCGATGGCCCTCAGGATGAGGCCCATGAGAATGCCGTGACCGCATCCCGGGCAGAAAGGGGTTTCCTTTACGCCGGGACGGATATATTTTTCTAAGGCTCTTACCATAATGACTCCATCATAGGGTGATGGGAAGATGAGGAGATGGGGGGAAATTCAATTGTTCTAAATCTCCCTATCTCCCGACCTCCCTAAATCTTCGAGGGGTTCACGAAATTCTAACTTGTTGATATTATTTAGGTAATTTGATACATGAAACAACCATTTCCCAACCAAAGAAAAACTCATTTGTTTCAAATAGTTATGAATCGTCT
>VGSD01000074.1 GCA_016875155.1 Deltaproteobacteria bacterium
AAGAGGTTTCCTTGACCTCTACCAAGAGGTGGACATGAGTTTTCATCAAGGCATAGGCATAAAGAAAAAAAGAATATTTGGATTTGTATTCGGAAAGGTAGGCGAGATAGGTCTTAAAATCGACTTCTTCCCGGAATATTTTTTGCCTTTGGTTTCCTCTGGCAATCACATGGTAAAAGGCGCCGGGATAATAAATCCTTGGTCTTCGAGCCATATGTCTCTTATAGCAAAATCTGACTAATCCGTCAATACTTTATTACAATTGCCTGACCCCATTTTCACTGACCCCATTTTCATTTTCCCCAACTCTTCATACTCCCTCTTGCTACCTGGGCCGAAGACATAAAACTCTTCCCAATCGAAGTCTTCGATGCCAGTAAGCTGGCAAGGAAACTCAACGTGCTTTTTGAGATATTTAAGGTATTTTTTTAAGGTTGCTCTGGTTACGCGATATTTTTTTGTTCCCAGGATGGCCATAATCCTTTTTTCTTGCTTATCAAAATCAACCACCACCGCCTCCTAAACTCTTTTTCTGTAGCCAACCTTCGCAGTCGGCTCCAAATGTTTTTACCCCTCCCGGATTTCTTCAAGGAACTCGCGGTAAAGATCATCCCTGATCCGCAGGCTTTCTCTCCGCAATGCATCAAGCAGCGGCTTGGCCTTTTCAATCAGCCCCTTATCTTTTGCCTCTTTAATAATTTTAAGGCTGCCTATTGTTTCAATACCCCTGCTTTCGGCCTCTTGCCGCGCCCTTTTATCATCAATAATCAGCACCGCCTTTAGCTCATCCGCCAACATTATCGCCTCTATTTCGCCCAATCCCAAGTCATGAGGGAAAAGGCCTGATCTGCCCTTATTTCCAATCTTTTTGCTTTTCAACCATTTTGCCTGGCGAACCTTATCTGATCCAGGCCTGCCCTTTCCCTTCACCACGATTTCCTTATAAACCGCTTCGGGAATCCAAAGTTCCCCAATTGCTTTCTCCAGGAGCTCCAGATATCCTGCCCTGGCAAATGAGATGATCGGGCCTGAGTTTGAAACGAAGACTCTCATTTCTCAAACACCTCTTTCGAAAGTTCTTTCTTTAATCTTTCCCTGGTCATCTCAATTGCCGGGATATCATGCTTGGCCATGAGGTCGAAAAGATCATACCTGCTTACATCCAGAAGCTCGGCGGCCTTGCCCTGAGATATTTTGCCTTTGCGGAGAAGTTCCATTACCGCCGCTTCTTTGGCCTTCAGGAGAACATCCTCATCCTGGAGGTCTTCTTCCTGCAATCCTTCAGGGAACTCTAAAACAAGCCTTGTTGACATAGTTTTCACCCCCTCTTTCCTAATTTACTTGCGGCCATGGATTGAATTATTTCTCCTTTGTCTTCATTCTAAGGGATCGAGTATCACCTGTCAATTGATTGCCCCTTCAATTTAGAGTTAAAATCTCCCGTCTTTTGATTTCTTTGCGGGACCTATGCTGAAGGTAGCCCAAAAGAACCTTCACAATTTCAAAAAGAAGGGAGGGTGATCCGTGGAGGCACCGCCTCCTAAATTTTTTTATACTTCAAGAAATGGAGGAATTCCCCTCTTTGGAAAAGAGGGGTGAGGGGAGATTTTAGGAATATATGTCTGGTCAATTATGGATTCATTAGCAAGTATGTCACCGCCGCTTAAAAGTGGACCCGCCCAGTGGTGAAAAGCGGACCCGCCTGATCGTTATCCTGCTGGCTTTGCCTACCGATTTTTGGATCCGCCCGATTGCCTTCCTATTTGCCTGAGTGGCTTAGCCGTTGAAGATCGGTTAGAATCGTTTGCTCTCAGTGCTTGGAGAATGGAGAGGAAGCGATGAGAAGACGTCCCTGCCGTATTTGCCGGCGTTGGTTCAGCCCGCACCCCCGATTGGGAGATCGTCAGATGACCTGTGGGTATCCCCGTTGCAAGAGGGAGTGGCACCGGAAGAGGTGTGCGCAGTGGAACCGGAAGAACGCGGACTATTTCAGAACTAACTATCTGCAGAAGAAGCTTGAGGCCCTTCCCGGAAGAGGAACTCGGGGGGTTCTTACCCGATTTCACTCAGGACTACCCCGGGAGAAAGTTCAAGAGGTGATCGGCATCGAACACCTTGTAATCATGGAGTATTTAGTCCAACTAGTCTGGAAGCGTTTTCAAGAGTTGATCAGGGTCAAAGTAGCTGTAAGTACAGGGTAAATGGGCCAACTACTCCCGGAAGGGTGTTCAAGATCCAATGGACATGGATGTGGGAACCAGGTTATGAGGGATCATGATCTCGGAGGAAAAAGAGGGTGTTCAAGATCCAATGGACATGGATGTGGGAACCAGGTTATGAGGGATCATGATCTCGGAGGAAAAAGAGAGTTTTCTGGAGATCCCCCTTTCAGCGATCGGGGAGAGCTACGGGAGGTTACGCTTGATTCATCCGCAGGCCGATGCCCGGATGGTTGACTCCCTTCGGCAATTTGGCCAGGTGTTCCCGGTGGTGGTCACGGAGCGATATGAACTGATCGATGGTTTCAAACGGGTTCGAGCTCTGAGGCGGTTAGGTGTTGAACATGTGAAGGCCAGGGTGTTGAAACTTGGCGTTCATGCCCTGAAGGCGGCCATGATGGATCTGAACTGGAGCCGGGGGTCCATCTCCGACTTGGAAGAGGGCATGGTGGTGCACTCTCTGTGCCGAGAGGACGGTCTCAGCCAGGTGGAAGTAGCCGTTTTGCTGGGTCGTCATAAGAGTTGGGTGTGCCGGCGTCTTTCCCTGATTGAGCGCTTGGGCGATGAAGCGCTGGAGCATATCCGGCTGGGTCTCATCCCTACGAGCATTGGTCGGGAGTTGGCTCGGTTGCCACGTGGCAACCAACAAGCGGCGCTTGGAACGATCTTGAAGTACCGCTTATGCTCCCGAGAAAGTGCCCACCTGATCTCCCTGTTGCTGCAGCGGCCCCAGTGGGATTGGCAGAACATTTTGAACTTCCCGGAACAGATCCTCTCGGAAAGGACTGCGCTGCCTGTGCATGCGGGTGAGGGATTCCCCACAACCGCCACTCTTCTAATGAAAAAGCTTAGGGACGTGAAACAACGCTTTTCCTCCCTAGCCGATCAATACGGTGAAGAAGTGCTCCTAGAGTTTACCCCGGAAGACTGGCGCCCTATTCTCTATACGCTGGAAGGGATCGAGAGCGTCTGCAAGGAGTTCAAGGGCCTGATAGACGGCCTGAGAAAAAAAGATGCCTTTATCGGGATTTGATGATGACTCTGTATGTCAAGAACCGCGAAGAACTTGAGCATCTGATCATCACCCTGCGCGCCGAGGGCTGGTCCATCAGAGGTCTTGGCAGGCACTTTCAAATGGGGCGAAACACCCTGCGGCGTATTCTGAGGAAAAAAGACTCCCATCGAAACGAGGGCCATGACCTCCTGGTGCAAAAAGGAAGGCCAGCGCCCCGGCAGAGCAAGTTGGACTCTTTTCTTCCCGCGATCCAGGAGTTGTTGGCAGAGTTCCCTGCCCTTACCGGCCAGCGCCTCTACGAAGAGCTTAAAATCAAGGGCTATGATGGCGGGATCAGCATCCTCAGGGATCGTTTAAGGAAGCTGCGGCCCAAACCCAAACGCGATCCGGTCATTCGATTTGAAACCGGTCCCGGGCTTCAGGGACAAATGGATTGGAGCCCCTATACCCTCCCCTTTGCCCGAACCGGCAAGGCCGAGGTTCTTTGTTTTTCCTATATCCTGGGCTTTTCCAGGAGGCAATATATCGACTTTACCACCGACCGCAAGTTCTTTACCCTGATCCGGCGACATCAAGACGCCTTCCGCCATTTTGAGGGGGTGCCCAAGCAGTGTCTTTACGACGGGGAGAAAACGGTCCTTTTGCGCTGGGAAGCCAGCCGACCGGTCTATAACCCTGCCTTCATCGCTTTCATTACCCATTATCGCTGCAAGCCCATAGCCGTCCGCCGGCCTGAAACCAAAGGGAAAATAGAGGCCCCATTTCTGTATATAGAAAAAAATTTGCTCAATGGGCGTCACTTTCAAGATCTCGATGATTTAAGGGCCACGGCCAAGTGGTGGCTCCGGGAAAAATCCGACAAGCATCTCCATGAAACGACCCACCGCGCGCCCCTGGAACTCTTTATGGAACAGGAAAGAAGCGCCCTTCAGCCTCTGCCCCTTCACGATTAGGACTCCTCCGAAGTGGCCTTGAGGGTTTGCAGCATTGATGGGTTCCTGGACTTTGAGACCAATCGCTACTCCGTCCCCTATGAGGATAGGGCCGATATCCTCACTCTGAAAGCTACCGAGTATGAAGTGTTCATCTATAGCCCTGAGATCGTATTGGTGGCCCAGCATGAGCGCTTACCCTATGGAGCAGGCAAAACAGTGGAAAAGCCGGAGCAGCGGGGTTCAAAAAAGATCCGCTACGGTCTTGAACCTGTCAGAGAGGCTTTCCTCGCCCTCGGGGACGCAACCCCTGTCTTCCTTGCCGGGCTCCAAGAGACCTACCCGCGAAACTGCGGCTTCCATGCCCGCTTCATCCTTCACCTCAAAGAAACCTACCACGCCGATGACATCAACATGGCCCTTCACCATGCCCTTCGTTACCAGGCCTTTGATGCCAAGGCCATCGAACGCATCCTCCTGGCAAAAGCCAAGCCCAGGACCCTGGAATCCGTCCGAAACGAACAGGCAAGAAAAGAGCTAGAGAAGACATTGCCCCGCATCGAGCAACGTCCCCTCGATGAGTATTGCGGATTACTTTCTAATGAGGAGAAAGAGGATGGCAAGAGCCCAGAACACACAGGACCAGACTCTGGCCCAGATCAGAGCGTATCTCAGAACATTGAAACTTCCCAAGATGGAGAAAGCCCTCGATGAGCAGCTCTCCTACGGCGCCAGAGAAAACTTGCCCGTATCCAAAGTGCTGGAGCGCCTTTTGACCATCGAAGCGGACTCTCTGATAGAAAGGCGCATCGAACGCAGAATAAAAGACTCCAGGCTCCCGGAGCGAAAGCTCCTCTCCGATTTTGACTTCACCTTCCAAAAGGGCATCGATCAAAGCCAGATCATGGAGCTGGCCACCCTGTCTTTTGTAGAGCGAAAACAGGGCCTCATCCTAGCCGGAAGCTCAGGGACCGGCAAAAGCCATATGGCCAAGGCCCTGCTCCTCATCGGATGCCGCAAGCTCTATCGCTGCAGGTATATCACCGCCGCCGATATGCTCAAGGATCTCATGGCTTCTTTGGCGGACGGCACCTTGGAACAAAAACTCAAACTCTATACCAAACCCGATATCCTTCTGATTGATGAGGTTGGCTTTGATCGCCTGGAACAGGAATCTGCCAGAAACGCCTCCCTCTTCTTCAAGGTCATTGACCAGCGTTATTGCAAAGCTTCCACACTTTTGACTACGAATATCGATTTTAAGGCCCTGGGCGACTACCTCGGGGATCCAGTCATTACAACCGCTATCGTGGACCGCATGGTCCATCACTCCATCATCATCCACATCCAGGGTCCCAGCTGGAGGATGAAAGAATCAAAAAAACTGAACAGCTCATCCAAGAGGAAATCTTCGGAAATCTCTTAATATCTACCAAAACACATGAAGGAGGCCAATGAAATGGTGCGAAATACAAAGATACGATGGATGTTCAAAATATGGCTTGTCCTTTATCAACTTGAAAACTTCCTCTGGGAGCGTTACTCAGGTTCTTTTATGAAACTCAATGGTGGAAAAGATTTCCATGAGTACCATCACGACCAGCCAAACACGCACGATATCCCTTTCTAACAAGAAGCTGATGCCAAACCCTATCGCAATCAATCCCCTGCAAAAGAAAACTCAGGTCCTCTGCCGGATCGGCTCCTTCCTGTTCTACTGCATCCCTCCTCCTAAATGGCCCCCAGGGTCCATTAACCGCTCAAAGTTCATAGCAATCCTCAAATACAAGCAACTTCTAGCTGGGTCCAGTTAGACACTGCCAGTGGGTCCATCCTTATTCGGTGGTAGCAGCAAGTAATATATCCCTCAAATTACTTCTTGCCTTTTCTGTTTCCCGCCGCAAGGAATCAAAAATGACCTCTAATGAAATCAACCCATTACAACTTCAAGGGTGTCCGATACCTTTCCATGCTGAAATACACCTACAACAGTTCATCCTTGGTTCGCCTAGGAGGTTGAGGATTTGTGGAAGTAATGATGCATCCCGATTCCATAGCAGTGGGGGCGGTCTGCTGCGGCCAATGGTTAGGGCTTGATTGCGAAATATATCACCACATCCTTTGCGATTGCTGCACTTTGCCCGACTAAGACTTTCCCTCGTTTTTTTTCGTAACAGTCTATATTAATTGCATCCTCCAATTGTGTGCGCTTCTCTTCTATCCAAGGCTTTCCCGCTTTGTTGGTCTGATGTTGGTAGAAGGCAAAGACTTCATTGCTCCTTAGCTGAGCCCAAATTGTATGAGCCTCAACGCGAAGTACATGTCTGAAGTCAGCCTTGCGGGCAGGTTCTAGCCCAATGTCCGGGTCGAGAAAGACAAGGCGGAGTTCAGGCATAAATTGCGCCAGGTATTGGCTTACTTCCGCGTGGTAGGTTATTCGGTCATCAAAGACCCGATCGAAAACGCTGATCGAGAACTCATTAGGAAGGGCAGAAATGTTGCGGATGTTCCTAAAGTGTGTAAGCACCTGTGGAGGCAGTGCGGTCTGTTGGCCAGCTATGTCAAGCATTCCAAATTTGCTGGGCCGTAGATAGGCAATCTGGATAATCCTGGATAGATTATACCGCTCTGCTAATCGGATAAGCACACCCCATTTTATTAGGTCACGATTGTCAGCGTAGTACTTATCCCGCATCTTTCATCTGGCTCCTTGCCCTAAGCTACCAACTAAGACCTTTTGCCTTTAGAAGTTCCTGCGCGGGCCTATAACCCAATTTGGCAGCGGTTTTATAATCCTCAATAGCTTGCCCATGTTCACCAAGTTTTTCGTAGGCAATTCCGCGGCTATAATAGAATTTTGGGAAATCGGGAAACATCTGGATCGCAATATTTAAATCCCTAATGGCCTGTCGATAGTTCCCAATGCGTACATAATCCACTCCACGATCGCCGTAGGAAATTGCAGAAACAGGGCCCGGCTCGCTGAGCTCAATGACACTGGTTTCATCCCTAATTGCTTGTCGGTGGTCTCCAAGTCTCCTATACACAATTGCACGACAAGTATAGGCCGCCACGTATTTGGGGTCGAGTTCGATAACCCTGTCATAATCCTTGATGGCCCGCCGGTAATCCCCAAGGTCTCTGTAGCTATTTCCTCGGTAAAAATAAGCATTCGTTAATTTGGGGTGGAATTCGATGACCCTATCATAATTACTGATTGCCTGCTGATGATTCCCGAGGTAGTTGTACATAGCCCCCCGATTAAAATAGGCCAATGCTAATTTAGGATCGAGTTCGATGGCCTTAGTAAAAGCCTTTATTGCTTCTTGTGCCCTGAAAGCATTTCCTAAAACATATCCCTTAGCAACCCAGTCTGTTGCACTTAATCTATTTACCGCTTCATTGTATTCCCCCAGATTCAGTTTTTCTCCTTTTGCTGTTTCCAGTTCCTTTTTTAATTTCTCAATTTCCCTTAGCGCCTCATTCGCCTTCTTTCTTGTATCCTCCAACTCTTTTGTCTTTTGGCGGTTCTGCCGGAATTTGTCAATAGAACTAGCTATCTCCTTTGGGTCTGCAGTTATCTTTCCCTTCAGGTAATATGTTTTGCCATCCCACCTTTCTTCGATCATCTCGGCACTAACTATGCCACTCGTTAAGATAACGATCTGGTCTTTTTCAATCTGGAAATTTTTAACCTCAGTTTCGCTTTCAAGATAAGTCCCCAATTTCTCTAAAAGCAATCTCTTGACCTGTTCAAACGCGATTACTCTGCTTGAAAGTTTGCTGTCTGCTTCACTCGCCTGGTAAGTGTATTCTTCGACAAAGACCCTTGTTTCCGCAGAAGCCAAATTGTTCGAAATCAAAAAAGACAGCAGACCGACTATGCGGATGAGCCCCTTGCGAATTTTAGTTGGAGTTGCCATTTTCATGCATTCACCCATCCTGTCACTTATAAATTGAAATTTATACCTAATGGCGAGTCTTGTCAAATCTCACTTTCAGGAAGGAAATGTGGTGTCTTCGGACAATATCTGTTGGGCCAATCTTGGTCATCACAGCTTAATTAAGGATAGGGAGGTTCCTCACGGCGCCAACCTGTACACCGATTACATATATCCTTATGTTCCTTTTTTTGCTATTTCGTCATCATTGCCGAACATTTTCCCTAACGTAGTCCTCAGCCCAATCAGCTAACTCCCGGCCCTCGATTGTCGGTTTCCCAGTCTGTATGATTCTATTGAGCCA
This sequence comes from Deltaproteobacteria bacterium, assembly GCA_016875155.1. The sequence goes on from VGSD01000074.1 coordinate 8,412, forward strand.
AGTTTCACTCTTGCGGACGACCTTTCTCCATGTCGATTCTTCCGAAAGAAAATGAACCCGCAGAATTTGCAGAAGAATAGCCGTTGAAATAACCAAGAATTTATCCTCCGGAATTCCAAGCTCCATGATGGATGCCAGTTTCCGAATCTTCTTCAGGTCGATGTCAAATTCCTTGGCCATCCGGTCATTCAGACCAAGGCCTCCCTGCATTTTCTGGAGGGAAAGAATGTCCATGAGCAGGTCTGTCCTTTGTTGCTCTCTTTTTGTTGAGTCTTCTTTTGCCATTGGAATAGCGGAGGGATAACTTATTTTATCCGCAAAGCCACCGCCTATTTTTAAAAATCGCATAGGAGCCTCGCCTCGAACACGCATGGGTGATAAAATTGAACTCATTATACCTATAGACGCTACCTTCAAATCTGGAAGCACCCTTCCCATGCCATGCCAACCAACCGTCACCAGAGCAGGAACCTTGCGAAGGACAATCTCCCCTGTGCTCTTATCCTTCTCTTCCCTCTTCTCAACAGCCACGAAACTTGTCAATGTGGAAAGAAGGGAATACTTCTTAGAAGTGGAGTGGGTACGTAGAAGTGGAGTGGGTAGAGTAGGGAGCTGGCGAAGTGGCAAAGGCCCTATCTCCAGCTCCCCCTCATCAAACCGTGCATGCGATTTTCTCGCACACGGCTTTCCGATCATCTTCTTCCAGCGGCTTTCGCAGTCTGAGTCCAGGGAGCTGTGGTCGGAATCTTGTATAACCCCAAGTCCCCATAGAGAAACTTCACCGATCGATACCCCTTACGCACTTGGCGATGCTTCCGCCGCAGGTAGATGCGCACTCTTTCTTCCAGAAAGCGTTTGACCTTAGCCAAGGGTCGGCTACAATTACCATAGTAAAAGTAACCCACCCATCCGCGGGCTAATTCATTGAGCTTCCCAATGACCACCTCCGTGCGTGAGAGCAGGGACGCCCTGAGAGCAGGGACGCCCTTAAGATTCTAAGATAGTCACTCAACTAACTGGTAGCCGTTCTCACGCGCAACGCTTTCGCCTCTCTCTACCGAGTATCCAA
>VGSD01000075.1 GCA_016875155.1 Deltaproteobacteria bacterium
GCAATCTCCGTGGCAGGTGTGATCGGGTAGCCTGCTACAAATTCACATCCCGCAGCCAGAGCCCCTTCGGCACAGGCCACATTTCCCATCATAAAATACCTACCCGTGCGAATTCGTTTTTCGCTCATCATCTTGCCCCCTTCTTTCGTTTTTTTTCTAAAACCACGATCGCCAGGTCAGGGCAAAAGACCATGCAGTTCCCACACTGAGTACACTGATCCTCATTTGCAACAACAGGGGGCCTGTAACCTCTCTGATTCAAACTCTCTGAAGGTTTAAAGACTTCCTCCTTGCAGACATAGATACAGATCCCACACTCTTCCACACCCTTGCATAGGTGATCAAAAATTCTCAAAACAGCCAATGTCTTTCTCCTTTCATGGTTCTTTGGTCAGGGTTAAGGTTAGGAGGCCAGTCTGGTCAAAGGGCAAAGGTTAAGGTCAATGACATAATACACATTACCCTAACCCTTGGACACAACCAGCATCTCTAAGAGTCGAGTCTCCGACCTTACCTTAACCTGAACCCAAAGACTTTATTTTCTATATGATCCGGGTTGATTGACCGGATACACAGGTTTCTTCCCCTCCAACACCCTGATGACATCTTCCGCCACCAGACTCATTCTCTTCAGAGCCTCATCGGTATGAGCAGCCATATGGGGTGTCCCAATGAAATTTTCAAACTGCAGCAGAGGATGATCTTTCGACGACGGCTCTACCTCAAAGACATCTGCTCCTGCTCCAGCGATTCTCCCCTCCTTTAAAACTTTAACAAGGGCCTTCTCATCCCAGACCGGGCCCCTTGCGAGATTGAGGATATAAGCCGTGGGTTTCATCAGGTTGAACTCTCTTTCTCCTACAATCCATTTCGTTTCCGGCAACATCGGAAGGTTGATGGAGATGTAATCCGATCGGGACATCACCTCCTCCAAACTCATCTTGACAGCCCCGATCTCCTTCTCTATTTCTTCAAATCGAAATGCATCATAGTAGAGAATCTTCATATCAAACCCTTTATATCCGATGCGGCCGATGGCCTTTCCGATCTTGCCAAATCCAAGGATGCCGAGCGTCTTTCCATGGAGTTCATTTCCGATATATTGATAGCGGGCATCCCATCTTCCTTCTTCACGAAAAGCCCTCTCCCCTTTCCTCAACATCTTAGAAAGCATCAGGGCCAACCCGAAAAAATGTTCGGCCACAGAAACATCATTCGCATCGGGCGTATTGACCACCCATATCCCTTTCTCAGTGGCGGCTTCCAGATCGACGTTCTCCACCCCGACCCCATGCCTGCCAACCACCTTCAGCCTTGGAGCAGAATCCATGATCTTACGAGTGACCTTCCCGTTGGCCCGGATGATGATTCCGTCTATCTCCTTTATCTCACCGATCAAAGAGCTTTCTTCGACCGATTTGGCAAAAAGGACCTCTCCTTTCTCACTCAAGAGGGACTTCCCGGCTTCATGCATATCTTCATAAAGCAGAAACTTAAATAATCCCGTCATTCGACCTCCAGAGCCCTAGAGCATCGATTTCAGCATTTCCGCGAAGAGGGGTGGGCTGGCGAGAACGGGAATGTTGACCTCTTGGCTTAAGGGTGCTCTCAGGCGGGCCATGGACCCCTGTGCGAGAACAAGGACATCGACCTCTCGAGCCAGCTTAACCGCTTCTTCCGTAACCATTCGATCATGCTTTTCCGTATCCCCCTGAAGAATCGCCTTAAAAGCCTCCTGGCAGAGCGCGGTTGAGATGGAAATCTTCTTTCCCATCTCTTCTCCCTTTTTTCTTAAAAGATCAGACGTGGGTTCCAGAGTCGTATTGACCGTTGCTATGATGCCGATCCTTTCCGCACTTTTTACAGCCTTCTCAGCCATGGGTTCATCAATCTTCAATACCGGCCGACTCACCAGTCTCCTTGCAATATCAACTATGGGGGAAAGGCTTGAACAGGTTATGGTAATGATATCGGCCCCAGCCTCCTCGGCCGAAAAGACGTGTTGACATAATCTTCTAACGATCCCCGGATGCAACCTGCCCTCCTTCATCAAATCCATCAGGAGGCTTTCATCTACCATATGAAATGCCTTGACCTCTACCGAATGGTCTCTGAGTTCCTTCTTGATTACCTCTACCAAAATCAAAGCAGTATGGATGAATCCGACCGTCTTCAACAGATTACCTCCCTCTTCCCCCATCTCGTTAAGCCCTCGGGACTTTTCGTAGCAACTCTCCATATCCCTCGATGGGGTCATTGATCTTAAGAAGTTTCATCAGATGCCATGCCGTCGCCTGGTTGGCCGTCACCACAGGCTTTCCGGTGTCCCTCTCTATCTCTTCAATCACATCACTGCAACGGAAATTGGTGCAAGAGATGAAAAAGCCGTCTGCCTCTGGAGCAAAAGCGTCCATGGCAATCTGGTAGGCTTGCGAAGGTTTGGTGGCCCCGATTTCATAGAGGTCTTCGATTCCCAAACCAGCCACCTTCAACACCTTGAACCCGGAGGCCTCATAGAATTCCTTGAATTTCTTGTCCACCTCTTCGATATAGGGGCCTGCGATCACAATCTTCTTAAAGCCCAGGAACCGCATGGCCTCCTCGACGGCCGTCGCCGTCGTCGTGCAGGGAATGCCTTTGCTGTTCGATTCCATCGATTCAATCTCTTTCTTATCCCAGCCGGGCCCTCCGACGAGGCTTCCTGCTGTACAGGCAAAGGCGATTGCACTCCTGTTTCCCAGGAGGGGTGAGGACATGCCTTCCGTTAAAAGCCCTGCAGGCTCAGGTAGCCGGGCACTGAGCTTGGAACACTCCTCAACATTGACCACAGGGTCCATGTGGATCCTTGTCTCCCGGACCTGAACATAGGGAGGTAACATCCGGCATATTTCTGGCGTAGGATTGAGATTCGGCCCCACGACGATCAGTCCTACTTTTGCCCGATACCCATAGGGTACTCCGTAAGCTTCTGAATCTCTGTGAATCATCTCTTCATCCTCCTTTTTTCATTCTATCTCAAAAGTCCGAACATCTTCGGAAGCCACATCGTTACATCCGGAAAATAAGCGATCAACAGGAATATTCCCATGAGCAACAAAATAAAAGGCCAGATTTCTCCCCAGGTATCATCAATGCCGATTCCCGCCAATTTGCAGGTGACAAAAAGGCTGAGCGCCACCGGAGGTGTAATCAGGGCAATCTGAACCGACATGATGAAGACGAGTCCAAAATGGTGAGGTTCAATTCCATAAGACGCAGCGATCGGTGCCAGCACCGGAACGAACATGATCATGGTCGCGATGGCCTCGATGAAGAAGCCTAAAAAAATGAGGAAGAGAATAACGATCGTCAGGAAAAAGGCCGGATTCGTCGAAAGGGACATGAGAAAAGTTCCGCAGGCCTGCGGAATCTGGGCACTGGTGAGTAACCAGGCACAGACTTTGGCTGTGGCCATCAGGAGGAAGATGACGGAACTGGTGATGGCTGTATTCAAAATCGCGGGGATAATCGTTGAAAAGGTGAGCTTTCGGGTAATGAAGACTCCTATGATCAATACATAGGCTACGGCCACGGCACCGGCCTCTGTCGGCGTAAACATCCCCGACAGAATCCCTCCCAGGATGATGATCATCACTATGAGGCCCAGAATGGCTCCCTTAAAGGTCTTCAGGACATTGAGGACCCTGAACTTCTCATGACTCATCGGATAATTTCGTCTCTTTGCCAGGACATGGGAAAGGATCATCAAACCCAAACCCACCATCACCCCGGGCACGAATCCAGATAAGAAGAGAGCGGCCACGGAGACTGTTCCTCCCTGGACATAGGCGTAAATGAGCATCCCCACGCTCGGCGGAATGATTGGACCCATGGTGGAGGCTGCGGCGGTCAGGGTGGCAGCAAATTTTTTGTCATATCCCTCTCGGACCATGCTGGGGATGAAAATCGATCCGATGGCTGCTGCGTCTCCAACGGCCGTTCCCGTCACACCGGAAAGAAGCATCTCCGTTACAATACTCACATGAGCCAACCCGGCTCGAAAATGGCCAACCAGCGACTTGGCGAAGTTCACCAGGTTGGGAAGGACGCCACTTCTTTCGGCCAGATCTCCTGCCATAATGAAAAAGGGAATGGCCATCAAAGGAAAAGAGTCGATTCCCGAGAAGATGAGCGTGGGAATGATAAGAAGGGATTCCCTCCCCGTTATCAGAAGAAATGCCAAGGCCGCAAGTCCCAGACAGAAGGCCACGGGCACTCCAAGGAGGATCGTTAGAAAGAAGGCAATGAAGAGATAGATCATAGGAAATTTTTCTCCTCTCCAGCGGACAGGAAGGACGATCTACCCGAAATCCCCTTCAGACTTTCCCATATCTTGGGCAAAAGATTTAAAATCATGAGAAAACTTCCCACAGGAATAGCAAGGTAAAACCAGAAGATCGGCAACCCTAACGAAGGGATGATTTGATCCATCTGGAATGAAAGAGCAATGATGCCCTCGATCATCAGGAAGATAAGGAAAATGCCCAGAAGAATTTGTGCGATGAGGTTCAACCATGAACGGATTCGACCCCGGAATTGATTCACCAGAATCCCGATGCTGATATGCGAATCTCCCCTTAAGGCCAAACTCGAAGCCAGGAAAACGACCCAGACCATAAGGTATCTCGTAAATTCTTCGGTAATGTAAAGGGACTTTCCGAAGAGATACCGAAGAAAGACTTCGATCGGTACGATGACCGTCAGGGTAGAAAGAAAAAGGATGGTGACGACTTTAATCGATTGGTTGAGAATTCGAAAGAACATCCGCCCCCCCCTTTAAAAGACAAAGGGTAGGTTCCTTCTTCATGGAACCTACCCTTGAGGATCAAATCGATTATTTATTGGCCGCCACAAATTTATCCGTCAGTTCTTTGCCATCTTTTCCAAACTCTTTCACCACATCGGGGTAGACCTGAAAGGCAATCTTTCGGAATTTCTCCAGTTCGGAAGCAGGAACCGTATTGACCTTCATGCCTGCCTTCTCCAGTTCCTTGAGAAACTTCTGATTGTCCTTCTCATTCTCCACCCGCTGCCAGAGGGTGACCTTCCGCGCCGCGGAGTTCACCGCCGATTGGAGATCTTTGGGGAGTTTGTCAAAAAAGGTTTTGCTCATCACAAATGCTCCCACCTCATTCACATGGGCTGTCAATGAATAATACTTCTGAACTTCATAGAATTTGGCTGTATAGGTCATGGAGGGTGGGTTCTCTTGGGCATCGACCACCCCTGTTCGGAGAGCCTCAAAAAGCTCGGTCCAGTCCAGAGGAGTTGGGGCTGCCCCGGTGGCTTTAAAGTACGCAATATGAACCGGAGTGGGAAGGGTTCTGATTTTGAGCCCCTTCATATCTTCCACCGCAAGAATGGGTTTACGGTTATTGCTCACATGGCGAAATCCATTGTCGAAAAATCCAAGGTTATTGAAACCGGCTGAAAGCAATCGCTTATCCAATTCCTTTCCAAGGGGCCCATCCAGCACCTCGAAGAGCCTCTCCAGATCCTTCCAGAGGAAGGGCAGGACCGTTATTCCGAGCTCAGGGACACTTCTTTGGATATGGGCCACTCCTCCGATGGCTGTCTCCAGTGTCCCCATCCGAACCATCTCCATCGTCTCCCGGACCTTTCCCAGGGCGCCTGCGTGATGGACATCTACAGCGATCTTTCCAGCAGTCAGTTTTTCCAACTCTTCTTTGAAGGCAACGGCTGCTCTTCCCCAAGAGTGATCAGGAGCAACCGGGTTCGCCACTCGAATCTTATAATCGGCAGCGTAAAGACTGACCGATAAAATCAGGATGAGAAGAGTGGCCATAAGGGCCATAGAACAAGACCTCAAACTCCTTTTTTTCATAAAAACTTACCTCCTTTCAGACAACGTTCATAAAACGATAGGACTCCGGTTTTGCCATTCTAAGGGAGCTCCTGCTTGTGAAATTACCTCCTTTCAACTGGGACATGTAGCTCTCTTTGGAAAAGGTGAGGTGTTTAACAATGAGCTTTTCAAATTGGGAGAGGTCTCTGCTCTCGATCGCTTTGATCATTTCACGATGTTCAATAATGGACTGTTCGATTCGATGGGGAAGCGACCAGGCATTAAATCTGACGATATGGGCTTTTGTACGAAGAAAATCAATCATTTCATAGAGGTAATTATTATGGCAGGCCCTAAAGATTTTCCGATGAAATTCAGAATCCGCTTCAATCATCTGATGCGTTTTTTCCCGAAGATGCCTTGCCACTTCTTTGGAAAGTCTTTTCAGCTCCTGAATCTCTTTCGAGGTAATATGCTCGATGACGAGTTTCGCAGCAATTCTTTCCAATTCGGTTCGAACAAAATAAATTTCCTCAATTTCTTCGGTCGTCAGGTCCGCCACCACCACCCCCCGGTAGGGAGTGGCTCGAACGAGCCCTTTTGCCTCCAGACTCTTAAAAGCTTCACGAATCACCGTGCGGCTGACCCCGTACTTTGAAATGAGATCCATTTCGACCAGTCGTTCTCTCGGCTTGAAGAATCCTGAGAGGATGGCGTCCTCAATTTCCTTGAGCACCTTCATTGTATTTTTACTTGACATGGGCGGTCGGTTAACCTAATATGTAAAAAGATTTTAATACAATTTTGTATACACTCTTTAGAAAAAACTGTCAAGTTTTTTTTCAGGAGATTTCTGAAAAAGTCCAGAAATCTCTGGAAAATCTGTGAAATCGGAGAGCAAAAGATAGTTTTTCAGAGCTCTCTTCAGGAGGTCCCTTCATGATACGATTTAAAGCTCTCTTCGGCTCTTTCCGTGTCGGAAATATAGAATTAAAGAATCGAATTGTTATGCCACCGATGGCGACCAACTTCGCAGATTCGGATGGATGTGTGAATGATCGCCACATCGCTTATTATACTGAACGGGCAAGGGGGGGAGTCGGGTTAATCATTTTTGAACACACCGGAGTACTAAAACAGGGGAAGGCTTTCCCCAATATGGCCTTAATCGATTCAAATCCATACGTCCATCCTCTTAAGACTTTAGTCGAAGCCATTCATCGGGAAGGGGGAAAAATAGTGATCCAGATCAATCATGCGGGCCGGCAGACTTCCTCCTTGATCACCGGTTCTCCCATCGTGGCTCCCTCAGCCATCCCCTGTCCTGTCCGGAAGGAGATGCCACAAGCTCTTTCCACCGAAGAGATCCAGAGGATCATCGGGGCCTTTGCGGATGCAGCAGGACGTGTCCAGGAATCAGGGGCGGACGGTGTAGAAATCCATATGGCCCATGGTTACCTGATCAATCAATTCCTCTCCCCCTTCTCCAACACGAGGCAGGATGAATACGGAGGCGATGCCGAGCGGCGGATGAAGATGGCGATTGAGACCCTGAGGGCCGTTCGAAACCGGGTGGGTCCTGACTTCTTGGTATCCTGCCGAATCAGTGCAGACGAATATGTGGATGCCGGGCTGAAACTGGAGGATTCAAAGGAGATCGCAAAAGCCCTGGAGAGAAATGGCGCTGATCTCCTTCATGTCTCGGCCTGCGTGGCTGCCTCGGGATATCTGAACCATCCTCCCTATTATGCGGAGGAAGGGGTTTTTGCCCATCTCGCTCAGGGAATTAAATCCATGGTTGGCATTCCTGTGATCGCGGTGGGCAGAATCCGAACCCCTGCTCTGGCAAACCAGATCCTCGAGGAAAATAAAGCCCACCTTGTCTCCATGGGAAGGGCATTGATCGCCGACCCGGACCTTCCCATCAAGGCCCTTCAGGGGAAGACGGATGAAATCACCCCCTGCATCTCATGCAATCGCTGTATCCAAAGCATTCGAAAGGGTGCCCTCCAGTGTGCGGTCAACCCAGAAGCCGGTCATGAAGGAATTTTTAAACTTCAAAAGGCAGATCACCCAAAGAAGATATGGATTATCGGGGGAGGTCCGGCAGGAATGAAGGCGGCCGAGATCAGTTCACAGCGTGGCCATCAAGTCACTCTGTTTGAAAAGGATGGAAAATTGGGTGGCCGATTCCTCCTGGCTGCCATCCCTCCCAAAAAACAGATTCTTAAAGAATTCATAGAGTACTTCATAAGGCAACTTGAGAGGCTGCCTGTGAAGATTGTATTAGGAAAACCTTTTGATGCCATTTTATTAGAAAAGGAAAGGCCTGATGCTGTCATCCTCGCCACCGGAGCCAAGCCATTCTTTCCACCGATCGATGGGATTGAAGATGTCCAGGCCCTCTCCGTAGAGGAGGCATTATCAGATCCTACCCGTCTTGGCAAAAAGATCCTTATCGTGGGGGGTGGTGGAATCGGGGCAGAGTTGGCAGACCATCTTTCTGAAGATGGAAAAGAAGTCACACTCATTGAGATGAGAGAAGGGATTGCCTTGGATCTGGTGGGCCATCTTCAGCACTTCTTAAATACACGGCTAAAGGCAAAGGGGGTTCAGATCTTGATCTCTACGAAGGCCATCCGATTTGAAAAAAAGGATATATGGGTAGAAGACGCTCAGGGAATTAAGAAGCTTGAAGGGTTTGATAATATAGTGATGGCATTGGGATCGATCCCCAATGATGAACTGGTGGATTCGATCAAGAATAAGGTTCTGGAGTTCCATGTGATTGGTGATGCTTCAAAACCGAGGGAGGTGATGGAAGCGGTGCTTGAGGGAGAGGAAGTCGCCCTCAAAATTTAGAAAGAGGAGGTGAGGGAGGAAAAACAATTTGATAGAGGTACATTTTCATTTCTAAACGGCTTGAATACTTCAATAAATGAAAGGGGGTTTAGCGATGTTAAAAAAAAGAAAGTCTTTGGGAATTGGCATTCTCATTCTTATATCCATTTTATTTATTCCCATGATGGTCTTATCCGCAGAGAAGAAGGTGGTCCGGATCTGGCACACGGAGACCGAGCCTTTGTCCGTGAAAGCATTCCAGCAGATCATCGACGACTTTGAAAAACTGCATCCGGACATCACAATAAAACAGGAGGCCCTGGCCTGGGGTGATCTGGAAGCGAAGCTCACAGCGGCCCTTGCTGCTGGCGCGCCGCCGGATGCCTCCCATGGACAGGCCGTTACGTGTGCGTCCTTCTATGCTAAAGGCCTTTTGCGAGACCAGGAGGATATCGCCGCTTCTATCGGCCGGGACAACATCTGGGAAGCTATTCGGAGGCAATGCTTTCACGACGGGAAATATTACGGAATTCCCCATTCGGCAGCGACCTCCCTCCTGATCTACCGGAAGGACATCTTCAAGGCAAAAGGGTTGAAACCGCCGGAGACATGGGATGATTTCATTAAAGTGGCCGAGGCTTTAATGGAGAAGGACAAGGACGGCAGGGTTACCCGTTATGGCCTGTCCCTCCCCGGCGTGGGCCTTTTCATCAATATTGCAGTCGGAGAATTGACCAAG
>VGSD01000076.1 GCA_016875155.1 Deltaproteobacteria bacterium
CGTCCAGTTTTATTGTGACAGGAAAACTTTTTTCTTTCAAGACGGGAGCTGGGGAATCTGGCTCCCGTTTTTATTGGAAATTTTTAAGAACCGATGGAAATAAAGGTCGTTGAAATTAAGTTGGTGCATGGAGATAAGCCATTGAAGGCCCTCGTTGCGATTGAGGTAGGGGGTATCATCATTCGGGATATCCGGGTCGTTAAGGAGAACGGTAGGAGGCCCGTGGTGCTCGCCCCTCAAAATTCCTGGAAGGGCGATGACGGCCAGATTCGATATAGGACGGTGGTCACATTCCCCGATGAAGTGAAGGGCGAAATCGATTTTGTTGTCCTTAAGAGATACATTGGGGAACTGGAGAAATGCAATGCGGACTCAACACGGTGAGGGATCGGAACTCGATCTTCTCGGAGAATCGGGATGGATCCAGCTCCATCGGAAATTAAAAGACTCGGCTGTGTTCCAAAACGAAGGACTCCTTAAGGTTTGGATATGGTGTTTGCTTGAGGCCAATCACAAAGACAAGTGGGTATCGGTTAAAACGGGAAAGGGAACCACAGAGGTTTTGGTAAAGCGTGGCCAGTTCATATTCGGTAGGAAATCGGCAGCCAAGAGGTTAAGGATGAAACCCTCAACGATTCAAGGCCGAATGCAAAAGTTAGTAAATATGCAAAATCTCGTCATCAAACCCGTCACCCATTATTCAATGATAACGATTTGTAATTATGAACTTTATCAAGGAGACGGAAGGGGTGATCCGTCACCCAAAGATTACGAAAAGAGGCTTCCACACACACTTTTTGAAAAAGCCTCAAAAACCGTCACCCAAAACCACGCCATAAGCCCTCAATTTAATGAGGATTCTCGCCGCATTCCAAACAATAACCCGTCACCCATCCGTCACCCAACCGTCACAAACAATAAGGATAATAATGAAAAAAAGAAAAAAAACTCTCTCTCCGTCGAAGATTTTATAGAACCTGTGTCCGCCTCTCTTGGTTTGGTGAAACCTAATGATCTCTTCGATATCTTCTGGGAGGCTTATCCTAAAAAGGTTGGTAAGAAGGAGGCGAGGGAGTCGTGGGGAAAAATTAAGATCACCCGGGAGCTTTTGGAAAAAATGCTTAACACGATTAAAAAGTTTACCGGTTCAGATCAATGGATCGCCGAGGGAGGTAGGTTTATCCCGCACCCTGCGACATGGTTAAACCAGGGACGCTGGGATGATGAGGTTACGAAACCTTACGATCCTTACGAGTATCTACGGAGGGACGTTAAGGAGATAGGGTATGGATAGGGTATCAAGGTCAATAATTGGAAAAATGGCCGGAACGTTGAAATTGAGTAGTGTTACTTAGAGGTGAAGTCCGACTCCAGACATACCCCTATCTCGACTGTGTGGGGGGGGATGGGGTGCCATGTGGGGGGGGATACCGAGAAAGGAGAATTTTTCCATGAACGAAAAACAAACGCAAGCAGTAGTAAGGCAAGAGCTAAAACAATTTTATTCGGATCTGGCCATTGGGAAATGGAAGGGCCGAGAGAAGGAAGCCGAGGCCGAGGAGATACGATTGTTGAAGGCACTCGGCGTGAACGTAAAGCAGTAAGCCTCCATCGTGGGCACCGGGGTTAGGGAAAGAAGGAGAGCGAGCGAAAATCCCGATGTGAGGAGGCAATTATGGAACAAACTATCAGCGAGCAGGGTGAAATGTCCAGACAGCAACTTCTAACGATTGAGGAGTTAGCGGGGCTCCTTCAGGTCCCGAAAAGTTGGATCTACGACCGGACACGCCAATCCAAGACAAACGGATTCCCAACGATTCGGGTGGGGAAGTATTTGCGATTCAATTACCAAGGTGTATTGGAATGGCTTCAGAATCAGTGACTAACTGGTTACCGATAATTTAAATGGCCAATGATTAAGGGTAGTTAGAAAAGTATTACAGATACTGAATCCGTTAATCAAGGAGGTTTTATGATCGAGATTGAAAAAATCTGGACCCAGGAAGGGATTGACCAGGCAAGAGATCAGCTCAGATCCGCTTCAGCGAGAATCGAGGAAGCCATTGCCAGGGCCGCAAAGATGGCTGAGGATGCCGAGTTGGAGGTTCGGGAGATCAACAAAAAGATTCTCCCCGGTCTCTTGGTCAAACAGTTTTTGGGTGAGAAGATTTCCAAGGGCGAGGTTGAAAAGTTGAAAAAAGCCCGGGAGCGCCGGGTTGAGCTTCGAGAAGTTTTGGAAGATCACCCTCTTTTACACCGAGGTTTGGAATCCGAACCCCCCAGGCTTAACAGCATCGGTCGAGAGATCACAAAGAGAGAACGCCATGTCCAGTCCTACGAAAAGATCAAAAACTCCCTCAAAGATCGCTATTCTCCCACATTGGCGCAAGATCTCCTGGATAAAGCCAAATTCCTAAGCTGTGAATTTGATGCGGTGCAATTTTTAAAGGATCTCAAGGAGAATTAGGTTAAGAGTTAACGAATTTCTTAACTCTTAATTAAGGATTAACCCGATGGCCAAACCCAAAATAGATAGAGTTCAATTATCTCGGATGCTTAAAAGTAGTAAATCCCAGAAGGAAATTGCTCAATTCTTTCGGGTATCTGAGGCGGCGATTTCAAGGGCCAAGAAGGAACTCAACATCAACGTCGTCAAGGCCGTTGCCTTAGAGCGGGCTCACCAGGTAGTCGATCAACATCTTGACACCATCGGCCAACTTCAAAGGATCAATCAGGATGCGAACGAACTCCTTGACCTCCTCATGAGATGGAACCGGGGAGATGAAGGGGCATTGCAGATTTTGGAAGGCCAGGTCCGGAAAGTCAGGGTTCGGGGTGAAGAAAAAGAGGTTGAAGAATTCAGGTTCAAAGACCCCAGAGAACTGGCTTTGAAGGCCATGCAAGAGATTCGAGGACAACTCAGCCTGCAACTCGATATTTTTAAGGCTCTCTATGATTTACATGCTATTGCGGAATTTCAAAAAGAAGTCTTAAGCGCGATCGGAGAAGTTGAACCGAATGTTAGGGACCGCATCATCCAGAGGCTCAAGGAAAGTAGAGCTCTTCGACAATCTGTTTCAATCAATTAACCAGACCTTCGGGAACAAGGATAATCTATCTTTTCACGAATGGGTTACAAGGTCCTCCCTCATCCTCGACGGGAAACCCTTCACCTTCGAGCGCCATGAATACTTGATGGTTCCTTATCAGGACGATCATCCCCATATCGTTGAGATGAAAGCAGCGCAGATGGGGCTGACCTCCAAGGCCATGCTTAAGACCATCTTCTGCCTTCAGTTCAAGCGATACCGTGGAGTCCTTTACCTCTTTCCCTCACGATCGGACGTTCTCGATTTCTCAAAAGGCCGGATCTCCCCCTTGATCGAAGAGAATGAGGATATAGGCAAAATGGTTCGAGATACCGACAGCGCCGGTATTAAGGCCATTGGGAACGGGTTTCTTTATCTTCGTGGCATGAAGTCGAGGGTTGGTCTTAAATCGGTCCCGGCAGATTTCATCATATTCGATGAACTTGATGAAGCGCCGCAGAATGCTGTTGATATGGCCCTGGAGCGAATGGCCCACAGCGAATATAAGGAGGTTCTTAAACTCTCAAACCCAACTCTCCCTGACTACGGGATCGATAAAGCCTTCCAAGAAACCGATCAAAGATATTGGCTTTTAAGGTGTGAGAAATGCGGAGAGCATACCTGCCTTGAGGATTCCTTCCCTGATTGCCTCTTGGAAATTGATGGAAGGGTTATCCGGGCCTGCTCAAAATGCAAAGCAGAGTTAAACCCTGCCCTTGGAGAATGGGTCGCAAAGAAACCTTTGATAACCGACAAGCGAGGCTACCATTACTCACAACTCTTTTCCCAATTCGTTTCTCCCGCCGAAATCCTCCATCAATACCGAACTACAACAAACCTCCGGGATTTTTTCAATCTTAAAATCGGCGTTGCCTATGTCGAAGCCGAAAACCGCCTCAGCATTCAGGAGGTCCTTTCTCTTTGTGGTTCGGATGGAATTGTCCAAAGCGATCCAGGTCCCTGCTTTATGGGTGTTGACCAGGGTAAGGACCTTCATGTCGTAATCGCAAAGAAACATCCCCAGACGGCAGGAAAGATCATCCACCTGGGCGTTTACATAGATTGGGAGGAGTTAGACCGACTGATGAAAAACTTCAACGTCATTCGGTGTGTCGTCGATGCTTTGCCTGAAACACGGAACGCCAGAGCCTTTGCGGAGAGGCATAAGGGGAAGGTCTTTTTAAACTTCTACAGGGAGTTCTTTAAGGGTGACTACAAGTGGGACGAGGCGAATATGACGGTGGTCTGTAACCGGACGGAAAGCCTTGACGCCAGCCATAACGAAATTATGACCGGTCAAATTGCCCTCCCGAAGGAATGCGAGATCGTGGGAGAGTTCGCTAAGCACCTTCACAATGTTGCGAAGAAGTTGGAGGAGGACGAAGAAACCGGTAACAAGCGTTACGTCTATGTCAAACTCGGAGCGGACCATTTTAGGCACGCTTTTAATTACGAATCCATGGCCAGGCGAAGTTGTCCGAACTTCTTATTTCCAGATT
Organism: Deltaproteobacteria bacterium; assembly: GCA_016875155.1. The sequence continues at coordinate 4,589 of VGSD01000076.1, forward strand.
TTACTTAAGAGGGTTCTATGGAAAAAATAATTATCAAGGGAGTTACCCACAACGGTTTGTCGATAATCAAAAATCACGAAGGCGAGGGGAGCGTAGAGGAAACCTGGTCTTTTCGGGAAATCAGGATCGGACTCCATTGGCCCTCTGCCGGATCACCTGGTTATTTCTGCCTTGTTGGACAGGGCAGCATAAAAACCTTTGACAGCAATCATCCGTTACGCCTCCTGCGAGAGAGTGAAGAGATTCTTCCCTCTAAACTATTTGAGAAGATGTGTGATGTTGCGGGTACGTTTGAATGTCAGGAGATCTTCTGTGATCTCTCTGAAAAGTTTAGAGGATATGTTTTGAATTTTCGTGATTTCAAGAGAAAGGAGAGGAGGCAGCAAGACATATTCCTGAGACAAGCCCCTTATCATCAAGAATTTGGTCACGGAATCTTGACCATCAAAGATTGGCTCGGACGCAACGCCTTGGTTATTCCGAAGGGGACGATCGTTGCCCAACAACTTGGCTCTATCACCGATGGTAACTTGGCGGCGAGTGATGCAAGCGAAAGGTTTTATGCCATCGATGCTCTACGCCATGTGGTGTCAGCCTTTGGAGTCCATTTCTCTATTTCACACCATGGAAATCTTAATTCTGCTGCTCCACCGTCAGGAGCATGGCATTAAAATACCCGCTTAATGCGTAGCACGCATTTTTGAGGCGTGAATAGCTCGGGATGTATGGGAAGGGTAATGGCAAACCAAAATATCAGTCCAGGAGGGCTCCAGTCAGTATCTTCCCTTGGGGTTAATTTATAAAAAGCAGGAGGAATCAGTAAATGACAGATGTGATCGAGCAGGTGAAAGCGGCTGAGGAAAAGGCTGATAGGATTTGGCAAGAGGTGTACGGGGAAAAGGGGGACGAAAGGGCCCGTGAGCCGGAAGCCCCTAAATCTGAGGTTGAACCGGAAGATAATTATATTCCGATCATGACTTTTCAACTCGGAGAGCAGGGCCGCAAGATCAGCCAACTCGAAGAAAAGATTACGGAGCTTTCAAGGTTCAAAGAGGAACCAAAGCCAGAGACAAAGCATACCGAAGAACATGAATCGGTTAGATATTTCAAGACCGAGTATCCCGACATAGCAGACGGAGTCCAGGAACTCGTTAAGTCGATGGTCGGCCAGCTCGAAAACGAAGTCGATACAAAACTCAAAAAGGTCGATCAGGACGTCACGAAAGTCAACGAGGATACGGTCAAGAAAGAGAAGAATACGTTCTTGGCAAGCCTCGATGGGGATAAAGAGATCGGCGAGGATTGGCGCACGATCAATAACGACCCCGAGTTCATCGAATCGCTCCAGGAGATCGAACCCTATTCGGGCAGAATTAAACATGAACTCCTGATGGACGCCTTCAACGGAATGGACACCGAGAGGACGGCCCGGTTTTTCAGGGACTTTCAAAAGGGCAAAACGGCTCCCAAGTTAGATACCGAGAGGCCAAATGATGCTCCCATCGTGACCCGACAGGATCTCAGGAGGTTTTATGAGGACGTAAGGACGGGTAGATGGATCGGCAGGGAAAAGGAGGCTGGCCTTGAAGAGATCAGGCTTATTAAGGGCCTTGGAGTCCAAGTGAAACAATAGGGAGGGTTTAAAATGAATATTCTATTAATTCAACCACCACGCAAACAGTTCTTGGGGGGCGGCATTGATTACTGGGAACCGTTAAGTCTTGAAACTGCTGTAAGCGAATTACCTGATCACCACAATATCGTGCTGTTCTGCCCGGGGATACTACCGAACATACCCATTGAGGATTTGCTTAGCAAATCTCAGTTTGATATTGCGGCAATTACCGGCTTTGGGGGCGATGAGGCCCAAATTTATGAAATTTGCAGAAAAATCAGGAAAAATTCCCCAGAAACAAACATTGTTGTAGGGGGCTGGTGGGCAACGATATATCCTCATGCTTTCTTTAATCCGATGATTGACTTTATCGTTTATGGTGAGGGGGAACTAACTTTTCGGGACCTTGTCCAATACCTGGAGAAGAATAAATCCCTTTCGGAGATAGATAGCGTAAAGGGTCTTTACTATCAGGCCGACAACGGATTCTTCCACTTCACCGGGAAACGTCCATCGCCAGACCTGGCCACACTCAATCCACCGCGTCGAGATCTGTTTGAGCCGTTTCGTATAAAAATCACTGCTGCAATACGGGAAAAAAATCCCAACTTTAGGAGTTTCTATCTCATCCAAACAACACGGGGTTGCAATCATCGATGCGATTTCTGTTCAGTATGGTCCCTTTTTGAAGGAAAAGTAAGACGTAAGACCCGTGATCAACTCGAACGTGAACTCAACTTCATCCCCAATGATGCCTTTATTGATTTCGCGGATGACAATTTTTTGATGTCTGGCGATTGGGTTCGGGATATAGCCGGTTTGCTTAAGGGAAAGAATTTCTGTGGCAATTTGGCGTGTTTTGCACGCGTCGATGATATTGCGAGAAATCCCAAATTGATCGAGGCTTTGGCGGAAGTTGGGTTAAAAAGTGTGTTTGTCGGATTTGAAACCTTTGAGGATGGAGATCAGGTGTTCTCCAAAAACATACCGTTTAATCAACACCAAGAGGTAGTCAATATCCTGCATCAAAACGGCGTTATGGTGATAGGTTCTTTTATCGTAGACCCTGGGTGGGACAAAGAAGATTTTAAAAGATTTGCCAATTACCTCCTCACCACCAAAATCGATGAAATATCACTCCAGGTTTTAATTCCTTTACCAGGAACCAGGCTTTACGAAAAGACAAAAAGAACTATTGTGGGCACAAGAAACGCGGAACTTGGCCATATCCAAAGCATTTTACCAACCAGACTGGATCCCAAAGAATTTGTAAAAAAGGTGCACGTTTTACTTGAATTGTGCGCGGGAATAGAGATGAACAAGAAAGTGTTTATGGGTTCCGAAGATAGTTTAAAGACGTTGGGGGAGAGGTGCTTGAAAAGTTTGGAATGAACGGACTTCCAGCCCCGATCCAATTAGCAACGCTTGAAGTTATGGGCCAAGCCGTTGGATTCAGACCAGAGAAATTAGCGGAAACCGGTCCCGACAAAAAGATACTCTCCGATCTTTTTCTGTTGACAGAAAATTATTTTATAGGATAATCAGGTTGACTTGGCAAGGTTCGATCCTTCCTGTCGAGTCGAGGTAGGCGGGGCTTGTGGGAGCGGAGCGGGGTAGGGTTAATTAAATAGATCACCCGGGATTGGAAGGGTGGTCGAAACCGAGATATTTAGAGCATCCAGCACCGAGGATACTAAAGCCTATGATCTCCGGAGAGTGCCCTATTTTGTTGCTCAGCCTAACAAACTTTGTCAATAAATCGGTAGCGGTAGAAAAAAGGAAGCGCCGCAATTTAAGACTCACCAATTTTTTCTTCTCAGAATTTTCCATCCCGATTAAACGGTTAGACCCTTCTAAAAGATTTTTCTTGACTTTAAAAAACATCAGTGTATAATGTAGGCATAAAAAGTGCATATCACCAAATAAGAAGGGGAGATCAACCATGGAGAGAGTGGGTGTTTACTTGACGGAAACTGAGATTAAGAAATTGAGGGGGATTCAGAAAAAAACGGGTCTATCAGTAGCCGAATTGATCCGGCGAGCCGTAGATACCTGGCTTGAAGAATATGAGAAAAAGGAGAAGGGTAAGAAATTGTCGGGGTGAAATTCTTCGCCTGCTTGCCTTTGAGATAGCCTTAAAATGGCGATTTACGCATTTTTAGGGAGACTTTAAGGGAAGTCGCACCAGAGATATATGGTTTTACCAGTTCTCTTCCTGTAGCCTTGATTTTCATGTAAAGAGAGGGGTAAGGGATGTCCGAGATTGAAAAACATGAATCCGGGGTGACTCAAGGGGTCATGCTCACCATAAAGCAGATAGCCCAGAGGCTTCAGGTTGCGGAAGATACCGTCTATAAGCACTGGCGCGAACTCGGAGGGTTTAAGGTCGGCGGGTCAATCAGGTTTGATTGGGAGCGCACCCGTGAGCGTCTATTCAAAGGGGCAGAACAAGAAGAAAAATTGGTATTATCAATTTATGGTGGACGGGCAATACCACCGGGGCGGAGGATACCCGACCCAAAAATCCGCAAGGGACGCCGAATTAGAGGCTCGACGATCTTTGAGCGCATCCCCGACCGACATGGCCTTCTGGGAGGTTTGTCAGAAATATCTGGATCGGGCGGTAGCAAAAAATCCATGACCAGAGAAAGGAGGTGAGAATATGAGAGATTCGGAAAAGATGCTATCCGCTTTAGGGCTTACCAAAAATTTCAAGCACGAGGAAACCGAAATGGGGAAAATATCCAGACGGGTTATTCGTATATGCCGCGAGTTTCGAAAAATCGAGAGACAAGAGGAATTAACCGCTGAGGCGAAGAAGGCCCTCCGGAATTTCGCAAGGGGAAAAATCACAAAAGAAGAACTGGATCTTAAGTTTTTGCCTTTGGAGGCAATGTTAAACAAGGCGGCAAAAAAGGCCATGCCAAAGGCCAAGAGATTACAAACCCGATAAGAAAGGAGGTGAATCGATTAGGGAAAGGGGTATCAACCCTTAACAGACATTCAAACCCTTTAGATCGGCCTTTGGGCCAGAAAGGAGAGCGAGGATGAAAAAGAATAATGGTTCTTTCGTAAAAAAGTTGAAATGGTTGCTCTGACCTCAAAAAGTTCTTTGATAACAGTCAGATAAAAAAGTACATCGGATTTTAGCCGTATCTGGTATAG
>VGSD01000077.1 GCA_016875155.1 Deltaproteobacteria bacterium
ATAGGAGGCGATTCGATGCCTTATCAACTGGTGGCTGCAAGCCCTTGAGATTCCTTCAATGGCGAAGGTGAAAGAGGCATGCTCAACCGGACTAATATGTCCCATCCTCATGAGTTTTTCGATAAATGCCCTTTGATCCTTTGCCTCAATCTTATTCTTTAATACCTCGACATCAGAAGGGCTGTAGCAGAGCTTTGCCGCCAGAGCCACTGTTTCTTCTGGGTCAATGGTGTATTTGAGCAGAATGATTTTTAGTCTTGAGCGAGCCACGCAGAAATTATAACCAGAATGATCGAATTCTGACAAATAAATAAAATTTTTGATTTTGTTTAAACATCGATTACAATACATCAATTACAATATAGCGGAGAAGGAGGAAGAAATATGGAACAGTGGCAGCAGTGGTTTCAGGAAAAGCAGGTGGAAAGAACGATCAATGCATTGAAGAAGAATAACTTCGAAGCAGTCTTTGTTCCGGATTCGAAATCCGCGTGTGAAGAGGTATTAAAACAGATACCGGATGCAGCAACCGTTGGCGTGGGAGGGTCGGTTACCCTGGCACAGGTCGGTTTGCTCGATAGCCTAGGGAAAAGGAATATTAATTTTATCTGGCCGATGCGGCAGGGTAAAACACCAGATGAGATTTTTGATTTTATCCGAAAATCCCTTTCAGCCGATTTCTTTATTTCAAGCACGAATGCAGTGACTGAGGATGGAAAATTATTTAACGTAGATGCTACTGGAAACCGAGCAGGAGCCATGTTCATCGGCCCCAGGAAGACAATCATCGTTTGCGGAGTAAATAAAATTGTAAAGGATATTGAGGCCGCAGAAAAGAAACTGAAGGAATGGACCGGCCCTCAAAATGCGAAACGGCTCGGACGAAAAACTCCCTGCGTTGAAACAGGGGTGTGTGCGGATTGCAAATCTCCCGATCGGATCTGCAATATCTATGTCACCCTAGCAAAAAAACCCGTGCGCACCGATATCATGGTGATTTTTGTAGGAGAACAGTTGGGAATCTGACCCAGAATTGCGGAATGCGGACCTCGGATTGCGGAGTTACCCAGTGGCTTTTGAGCTTTTTGCTCTATGCACTATGCTCTCTGCTTAAAACAAGACGGGCATCGACTGCGGTGGCTCCTTTCTCAAGCGCCATCACTGGATTGATATCAATCCCTTCGATTTGAGGAAAGTCGGCCATCAACTGAGAGAGCCTGAGAAGCATTTGGACAAGCGCCTCGATATCAGAGGGCGGTTCTCCTCTCACTCCCTTGAGGATGCTTGCCCCTTTCAGTTCAGAGATCATTTCCGCTGCCTCGGAGCGATTGATGGGAGCCACACGAAGGGAGGTTTCCTTCAGAACCTCCACATAGATTCCTCCCAGGCCAAAGAGGACGACCGGTCCAAAAGAGGGATCCCGTTTCGCTCCCAGAATGACCTCCCTTCCGTTTGAAATCATCTTTTGGAGGAGCACGCCGGTCTTATTCCCCGGAGCCAGGTTCATCATTCTATCGTAATCTTCTTCCGCCTTTTTCAGGGAGTCGATATGGAGCATCACTCCTCCCACATCCGATTTGTGGGAGATCTCCGGAGAGATGACTTTCATTGCCACTGGAAATCCCATTTTCCCGAGGGCCTGTTTCAAATCTTCTTTTCTATAAACCACCTGATTGTCGGCAACGGGAATGCCGTATGCCTGAAGTATTTCTATGGCTTCCGTAAGAGATGGATCCCTTTTCTCTTCAATTGCTTTTTGAAAAACGAGGGAAACGCGACCCTTATCAACAGGGTAAAAAAGAGGTTCTTCCCTCGAAGTTGTCAATCTACGGTAGTGGTCACTTGAGATGGCCAGAGCGGTTAAGGCGTCCTCGGGTTCCGTGAAGATAGGAAAGTCAATTGCTCTCTTGATATAAGCCAGCTCTTCCTCGTCGGTGTTGTATTGAAGGGCAACCGGTTTCTGATAGCGGAAAGAGAGGTCTTTTACAGCCTGGACGAACTTTCGGGAAGGTTCTTTTTCCTCTGCTGTGGCACCGTGCATAAAAAGGATTGAATGGACCACCGGAAATCTTAAAGCCTGTTCGAGAATATTGGTGTAGAGGTCGAAGTTGAAGAGGTCCCCAAGATCGAGCGGATTAGTGGGCTGGATCACCTTTGCCCGAAAAAGGCTGTGAAATTGTTCCTGGAGTTTCGGGTCTGGAGGAAGAAGACGGAATCCGTGCCGTTCTGCGGAGTCAGCGGCCACGACACCGATTCCTCCGGAGCGGGAGATAATAACTAAGTTTTTCCCTTTACAGGGAGGCAGGGAGAGAATCTTGACTGCGTTGACAAAGGAGCGAAAATCCTTTGCGCGTATGATGTCGGCTTGTTTCAGAGCCGCATCCACCACCCTGTCATCATTGGCCAGTGCTGCGGTGTGAAGTTTTGCAATCTGATGACTTCCCTCTCCGGTATTGGCCTTGTGGATGATGATCGGTTTGGAAGTGGATCGGGCAATCTCCATCAACTCTTTTCCCCGTTCGAGGCTCTCGAGATAGAGGCCGATAATCTCGGTCTGGTCGTCTGCGATGAGGTACTTCAGGTAGTCGATCTCATTGAGGTCTAATTTGTTTCCCATGCTCACGATCTTGGAAAGCCCGACATTGGCGCTAATCATGAGGTTTGCATAGGTGAGAAGAACACCTCCGCTTTGGGCCAGAAGCGAAAATTTCCCTTTTATCACCGGTCCTCTTCTCATCTTGACAAAAGGGACAACAAAGCCATTATGGACATTGGTGATTCCAATACCATTTGGCCCCACGATCCGGATTCCCCATTTCCTTGCCGCCTGAAGGACCTTTTTTTCGAGCTCCGCACCCTCTTCCGAATATTCTCTGAAACCACCAGTTTCAATGATGACCCAAGAGATCTTTTTACGGCCACAGGCTTCGACCAGGTCAGGCACGGTTTGAGCAGGAGTGAGGATGACGGCCACATCAATGCCATCGTGAAGTTGATCTATGGAGGTGAGTATCTTTCTTCCAAACATGACGCTCTCTTTTCGTCCTACAAAGAAGATTTCTCCATCGAATTTAAATTCGAAAAGGTTTTCTACGATATTTCTTGCAAGATTATCCGGTCTTTCTGAGACACCGATCACCACCACTGATTTAGGATAAAAGAGTTGATCCACTTTTTTTGCCTCCTTTAGAAGAAACCGAAAAAATCATATCCTCAAATGAGATGGTTTTCAAGAAGCAAGAGATGAAATTTTGTACGTTAAGGGCTTTCTTGACATCCTCAGATACACATGATATACACAATTTAAGAGGTGATCTTATGACCCGAGTTCAGATCTTATTAGAAGAAAAAGAAGTTAAAGCCCTGCGTCGTCAGGCACAAGAGTCTGGCAAGAGCTATTCTCAGTTGGTACGGGAAGCTATTGATACGGTGTACACTTCTCGGTTTAGCCAATCTGAGATCGCTCATATGGCCAAGGAAGCAAAACTGGGGAAGGGTGTTAAAACATTTAAGGATTCAAAATCATTTCTCAAATATTTGTGGAGCCTGTGAGTGGAGTACCGAACCAGCCGTGGTTTTGAAAGGATACTGCGGCGTCTCAGCCCTCCTGAGCGGATGGAAGTTCAAAGGCATGTTGATGCTCTTGTTCGGGCCTTTGAGGTAGATACCTTCCCTGTCGGGTTAGGGCTTAAAAAGCTTGGAAACTCACTTTGGGAGTTCAGAATCAACCTTTCCCTTCGTATTTTATTCCAGTGGGAAAAACAGTCTATCACATTTCTTTTTATTGGCAATCATAATGAAGTTCACCAATTTATAAAGCATTATCTTTGAGTAAATCCCGCCAGAACGTATTGAATTGATTAACGTGGTAAAGAAATCAGTTTAGAATTTTCTTTCCCTTAGAATCTGTTGATGCAATTCTTTGAAGTTTTTTGGGGGGATCGCCTCAGACTTTCTCACCAGTTTGACCGCTTCGAAGGAGCACGGGACGGCGCAAACCCCGCAGCCGATACACCACTGCTTATCTACCACTGGGAAATCGCCTTCCATCCGGATCACCTTGACGGGACAGATGTCAACGCACGCCCCGCATCCTGTACAGAGTTCCTGATCCGTCTCCCTGAGAAAGTAGGTGGCCATCAGGACATCCCTCGGGATTTTCTTTCTCCGGATCGTCCCAACGGACCAGCAACAACATCCACAGCAGTTGCACGTATGTTTGATTCCTTCACGGGCATTGTCAACCATATGAACCAGACCCGCCTCTTCTGACTTCTTAATAATGTCAAGAGCCTCCTGTTTTGTGATCTCTTTTCCTATCCCTTTTTCAATCAGATATTCTGCCAGTTCGTCGTATTTAATACAGTTCTCAAGGGAGTGGTTACATTGCCTCTTCCCGAGCAACTGGGCGGTTGCCCGGCAAGGGCAACTGACAAGAGCGATTTTACGGACTTTCTTAATCAGTTCTTCCATCATCTCAAACGGGAATACTGCATGACTCTCAGGTTCAAAAGATGGAGTTGCAGGGACATAACGAAATGCCTTTGTCTCGGTCTCTCCATAAGCTTTCCGGAGTTCCTCATTGCGGGCATATTTGCTGATCAGTTCCGCCATCTTTTTCGCATTTGGAGTGTCGAGACCTCGCCAGAAGAAAGTCTGAGGAAAACCATAACCGAATTGCTGAAGGGCATATCCCATCTCCCCATTGCTCATCCGCTTCGAATAGAGAAGACCCCGCTGAGCGAGATTGGATAAGATCTGCTCCAGTTGATCCTGCGGGAGGTCCAGATGGGGTGCGATCTTTGACACCGATGCCGACTCAAAAGGGATTGTCTTTGTGGGAATGGCCAAAGCCACTTCTGCCTCCTGAGGAGTGAAGTTCTCCTTGAGGATTTCAAGAAGTTCCTCCTTCTCAGGATAACCCATACCCAAGGAGGCAAGATGTTTTGCAAATTTATGATAGATGGTTTCGCTCATAGAATTACTCCCTTATAATAAAGACCAATTTGCAAAAAAAAGAGCAGGGGCTGTCTCCCTACTCTTTTTATATATAGGTGGGAATATAAAATTGTCAACTAAGAATCAAGGCCTTTTATTCTTGATATTTCTTTAAATGTTTAATGAGGATGATGAGCATTAGAGGAATGATCGCTCCGACAACGACAACAGCTCCCCCAACCACATAAATGCTTGGGCCAATATCCTCGACCGTCCGTACGACCTGCATCACGGCAATGGAGACCATGGCTGCCAAGATGCACATCAAGATAATGATACTCACTATGTTTGCGGCACTTAATTTGATATTCATGGCTTCCTCCTTTGTTTAAGAGATCACTGAAATGGATGTCTTACTTGTATCTCGTCTGATGGATAGCCTGTCTATCAATAATCAGAATTTCCGCTGACCTTACTTCTTTACAGGCACGGGCTCCATCCCAGGGACCATCACCTCTTCCTCAGCCTTCTTCTCTTTCTTTAATCCCATGGAAACTGTCGTCCCGATGAAGCTGAAGAAAAGAATGGCGGCTGGAATCAGCTGGAGTAGAATGATAACCGCCCCAATGGCTACGAAGACCCAGAGGGTGGCTCCTGCCTCTTTCAGCTCTATGGTCCGAGCAAACGCCGGAGTTGCAAAAAGTGCCGTTAAAGCTCCCACCATCCCTGTTTTTAGCATCTCTCTTGTTTTCATGTCTTTTTCCTCCTCTTTTTGTTTTTTATTAACTTCACCCTCTTATAATGCATTCCGAGTGCCAACGTTAACATTTTTAGGTTAAATTTTATAATAAGTTGATATTATGCAGTTTTTTTAAATTACACATCAATCTAAAAAATTGTTTTTAAAACAGTATGTATTTTATAATTATGCATTAAATAGCAGCAGTTTTTGGTGTATTTTTATAACTTATTAAAATAATTAGAAATTATAAGAATAAAAATAATATGCATAATAATTGTTATTATATTCGTCTGATTTTTTCATTTGGATTTACTTGGATTAACTTGAGAATGACTACTCTAACCTGGTAGGTCGAAGATCCTGGGCTCGAAGAGAAGATTGGGGAGAGGGGATTTAGTAATATTTTTATTGTTCGAAGATGACAAATTTACCTTGAAACATTATCTTGTATTTATCGAGGAGACTTCATAAGGAAAGATCAATTTAAATTTTGAAAAAGAGTTGACGGTATGAAAGAATTGAATTTATAATTAAAAAGATTTCTGAAAAGACCTGAAATCTCTGATTACACTGATTAGGATCTGATTACACAGATTACAGTACATTGAAATATAATAAAATCTGTGGAATCGGGTTTTAAAATCTGCGTAATCTGAAAACGAAAAAATTCCTGGGGGATTTCTATGTGGGACTATACGGAGAAGGTTAAAGATCACTTCTTGAATCCAAGAAATGTAGGAGAGATTGAGAATCCGGATGGGGCGGGCGAAGTGGGTTCGCTTGCCTGCGGGGATGCCCTAAGACTCAGCTTTAAGCTGGACGAGCAGAAAAAAATCAAAGAAGCAAAGTTTAAGACCTTTGGTTGCGCCAGCGCCATTGCTTCATCCTCTGCCCTGACAGAAATCATTAAAGGGATGACGCTCGAAGAAGCGGAAAAGGTCACGAATCAAGACATTGCCAACTATTTAGGGGGACTTCCGGAAGAAAAGATGCACTGCTCGGTGATGGGAAGGGAGGCCCTTGAGTCTGCCATCGCTAACTATCGCGGGCAGAAGGTCGTAAAAGAGGATTTTGAGATCGTCTGCAAATGTTTCGGCGTGACAGATCGGGAAATCATCAAAGCGATTCGGGAGAATGATCTTAAGACCGTGGAACAGGTGACCTATTACACGAAGGCAGGTGGAGGGTGTGCCCAATGCCATCCGAAGATCGAAGCCATCATCGAACAGGTGAGAAAAGAGATGGAAAAAGAAGGGCTACGTCCGAAGCCTGAGAAGAGGAAGCTGACGAACATTCAGAAGATCAAACTGATCGAGGAGACACTGGGAAGGGAGATTGTCCCGGCGTTGAAGGCAGATGGGGGAGATATTGACCTGATCGATGTGGATGGGAGCAAGGTATATGTTGCCTTGAGGGGGAAATGCTCTTTCTGCCCCAGTTCGGAATTTACATTGAAACAGTATGTCGAATCGAAATTGAAGGAATTCGTGAGCGATGATCTTGTGGTGGAGGAGGTCAAACCGTGAAGACTGTTTATGTGGATAATAATGCGACGACCCAGGTGGCTCCCGAAGTCCTGGAGGCGATGTTGCCTTACTTCTCGGAGTTTTATGGGAATCCCTCCAGCATGCATTTCTTTGGAGGGCAGGTTCAGAAAAAAATAAATGAGGCGAGGGAGAAGGTCGCTGATTTTTTAGGGGCGGAACCTTCGGAGATCGTCTTCACGAGCTGCGGAACCGAGAGCGATAATGCGGCTATCTTCGGAACTCTCGATTCTTATCCTGAAAAACGCCATTTCATCACCTCTCGGGTGGAACACCCTGCAGTGATGAATGTATCTTCTTATTTAAACCGGAAGGGATACAGGACCACAGAGATCGCTGTGGATCGCGAGGGGCGATTGGACCTCGATGACTTGAAGGAAGCGATTACGGATAACACAGCAATCGTCTCCATCATGTATGCCAACAATGAGACCGGAGTGATCTTTCCCATCGAGGAGATCGGCCAAATCGTGAAGTCAAGTGGAATCCCTTTCCATACCGATGCGGTTCAGGCCGCCGGGAAAATTCCCCTCAATATGAAGAAGTCGACAGTGGACACGCTTTCCATCTCCGGCCATAAACTCCATGCACCCAAAGGGATCGGGATTCTTTACATCCGCAAAGGAACGAAATTTTCTCCATTCATGATCGGCGGCCATCAGGAAAAAGGCAGAAGGGGAGGGACAGAGAATGTTCCCTACATCATCGGGATCGGGAAAGCATGCGAACTGGCGAAGAAGCACCTCGAAGATGAGAATACGAAGGTCAGGGCATTGAGGGATTATCTTGAATCGAAAATCCTGGAGAAGATTCCGAATACATTGGTCAATGGGGATTCTAAGAGCCGGCTTCCCAATACAGTGAGCGTCAGTTTCGAATACGTAGAAGGAGAATCGATTCTTCTTCTGCTTTCCGACTTAGGAATCTGTGCCTCATCGGGCTCTGCGTGTACCTCTGGTTCACTCGAACCGTCGCATGTGTTACGTGCGATGGGCGTTCCTTTTACAGCCGCTCACGGTTCTATACGTTTCAGCCTCTCGATTTATAACACCAAAGAGGAGATGGACTACATCATCGAACATCTCCCACTCATCATTCAGAGATTGAGGGATATCTCCCCCTTCTGGAAAGATTATCTAAAGAGCCAAGGAAAGAAATAAGAGATTAGTGTAAAGTTTACCTGCAAGTTTACTCATCAAAAGTTCCATCAGTTTGTTTGTCATTCCGGACCTGATCCGGAATCCATTTTATTAACTGGATTCCGGTCGTTGCGACTTGAAACCGAGCTTTCGCCGGAATGACTTTTTAGAAGTTGCTTAATGTTTTAAATCAAATTCGGTTGGAGAGAAAGATGGAAGTTCGGGGACTTACTGCGCTGGTGACGGGTAGCTCTGGTTTCATTGGAGGCCGTTTAGCAGAACGGCTGGCTACTGAAGAGGGAGTGCGCGTCCGCGCTATGGTTCGAAACCTGAAAAAAGCGGAGCGACTGCGAAAACTTCCACTTGAAATTGTTCAAGCAGATCTCCTCGATCTTGGCTCGTTACGTAATGCCGTTAACGGATGCGATCTTGTCTTTCATTGTGCGGCCATGGTTCGGGAAACAGGAGACAAGAAAGAATTTTTAGGAACCAATGTCGAAGGCACCGAAAACATCCTTAGGGTTTCGAGCGAGGTCGGAGTTAAAAGATTCATTCACTTCAGCAGTGTGGCTGTCTATGGGATGAATCCTCCGGATGGAGCTGATGAAAACACACCTTACCAGCCTTGCGGGAATCTTTATTGCGATACGAAGATTGGTTCAGAGAAGGCAGCCTGGGATGCTCATCAGAAGAGAAGGCTTCCTGTAATCGTCATTCGCCCTGCCAATGTATATGGCCCTTATTCCAATCCATGGACGGTTCGCCCTATTAAACTGATTCTTTCGGGGCAAATGGTCCTAGTGTAGTGTCTCATAAACAACTGGAGTTATTTTTTCTCTTACGGATACGTGGCAATGTACAGCCCGGCTGAATTCTTTCGAGAGTTTGTTTGCAGTGAGCAAGTTTCTCGATGATTGAGTTGACTGTT
>VGSD01000078.1 GCA_016875155.1 Deltaproteobacteria bacterium
CTTTCCAGAAAAACAACTCTGAAAAAAAGTAAACCCCGTTAGAAAGTTTTCAACTTTCTAACGGGGTAAAAAAAGTTCTGAGTTCAGAGTTAGGAGTTCGGAGATAAGAACAAGAGTATAAAAATTTTTTACAAAACAAATGTTTTTTTTCACAAGCCCAATTTCCCCTTGACAAATAACAAGATGTTGTTGTAGTGAATAGAGAACACACTAAATATAGCCTATCATCAATCCCAACTTCGTTAATTTCCACAACTCAGGTGATAAAAAAATGGCAAATGTCATAGAGATGAAAGAGGAACGTAAAGATTTTAAGGAAGAGTTTGAAACAACGGATATGGCCCTCTTCGTTCGCACCTCTGAAGAGTCATTGAATGATTGGAACCGTCAGAGGATCGTCGATGCCCTTATCCGAGAGACCTATATTGATGTCGATACTGCAAAAGAGATTGCACGGGAGGTGGAAGATTTAATCCTCACCTCCAAGATCAAAATGATCACCGCTCCTCTTGTCCGTGAATTGGTTGATACCAAACTGGTTGAAAGAGGATTAGAACAAGCCCGCAAGATGCATACCCGTCTTGGTATGCCTCTTTATGATGTGGACCAGTTGATCCTCCATCCTAATAAAGAGAATGCCAATGTCCCTCACGGTCCGGAGGCTACCAATCTCACCCTTGCGGAGAGGATCAAAAAGGAGTATGCCCTTCTCTCTGTTTTCTCACAGGAGACAGCAGATGCCCACATGCGAGGCGATATTCATCTCCATGATCTGGGTTTTGTGGATCGGCCTTACTGCAGTGGACAATCCCTCGAATATATCAAGCGGTTCGGCCTAAGCCTTCCCAATTCCATTGCTATGGCCAAACCTGCCAAACATCCGGAGGTGCTTCTCGCCCATATGGTGAAGTTTGCTGCCGGACTTCAGAGCAACTTTGCCGGAGCCATTGGCTGGGACTCGGTCAATCTTTTCTTTGCTCCCTATCTGGTCGGGATGTCGGATCAGGACCTCGAACAACTAGCGCAGATGCTGATCTTTGAATTCTCTCAACAGGCAGTGGCCCGCGGTGGTCAGGCGATCTTTACTGACATCAATCTCTACTGGGAGGTACCCAAACATTTCGAAAACGTCCCTGCCATCGGACCGGGCGGAGAAAAGACAGGGAAAAATTACAGCGACTATATCAAAGAGTCACAGCGATTTGCATGGGCCCTCTTCAATGTCTTCTTAGAAGGGGATGGATCCGGAAGGCCCTTCTTCTTTCCAAAACCGCTCGTCCATATCACCGAGAAATTTTTTCAGACTCCCGGCCATATGGATTTCCTCCATCACATCTGTGAGGTGGCCTCTGAAAAAGGCAACACTTATTTTGTTTTCGATCGCGGGGAAACAGCCAAAATCTCCGAATGCTGCCGTCTCAGTTTCAAACTGGAGCAGACCGACCTCGAGGATGCAAAGGAACCCTGGAAGATGCGATACTGCGCCCTCCAGAATGTCACGCTCAACCTTCCGCGTATCGCCTATCTCGCCAAAGGGGATGACACCAAGCTCTTTTCCAAACTGACGGAGTTCATTGAAGTTGCGGTCAGGGCTCATCTTGAAAAGAAAGCCTTCATTGAAAAACTTCTCTCCATAGGCGAACGGGGTCCGCTCGCCCTCCTCGCCATGAACCGGGATGGCTCTCCCTATCTGAGGATGCATCGCGCCAGTTTCCTCATCGGGATGGTAGGCCTCAATGAACTGATTCAGATCCATACCGGCCAGGAAATGCATCAGTCGAGGCAGGCCTTCAAATTTGGATTGAAGGTGATCGCCCACATGAAACTGCTGGTCGATAAGTTGAGCGAACGCTATGGAATGCGTTTCGTTCTCGAGCAGACGCCCGCCGAATCCACCGCTTATCGTTTTGCCAAACTGGACCTCCGATTTCACTCGCCCCGATCAGGTAACATTGTCAAGGGTGATGTTTCCCGAGGAGAGGTTTATTATACGAATTCGACCTACCTGAACAACTCTGCTGTGCTCAATCCAATTGAAAGGGTCAGGCAGGAGGGACTCTTTCATCCACTGATCGAGGCAGGGGCATTGACTCATATCTGGCTCGGGGAAGCAAAGCCTTCAAGAGAATCTTTAGCCAATTTTGTGATCAAAACATTCAAGCAGACTCAAAATGACCAGATTGCCTTTTCACCGGAGTTCACCACCTGTAATGCCTGCAATCGAACGACCCGGGGAATTCAACCTACCTGCCAATACTGCGGATCGTCGGAAGTGGATGGCATCACCCGGATCACCGGTTACTTTACCAAGCTCTCCAGCTGGAACAAAGGGAAGATCGGTGAACTCCGCAACCGTTACCGGAATCAGGCCTACATCGAAGCCAAAGAAAAAGAAACTGTTCTAATGACTGGGTGATATTTAAGTGAAAGGTAACGGTTACGGTTACGAAGCCCGTTTCGGTTACCGGTTATGGTTACGTAAAAAGACGAAAACCGTAGCCTTTTATTAACGATACGGGCATCGTTACCTTGACCGTATAACGAAACCTTTTTTTTAAAACACCAAAGGAGAAAAGATGGGACATATCAAAATCTTTGTTAAAGCGAAATGCCCGAAATGCCCTGCTGCCAAGGAGATTGGAATGGAATTGAAGAGGGAGGGCTTGCCGGTTTTCCACTACGATCTCGATACGATCGATGGTCTGGCAGAAGCCTCTTTCTACAGCATCCTCTCCACCCCTTCCTTCATCATTGAGGATGAAGAAGAGAGGGAATTGGCCAGCTGGAGAGGTATGGTCCCCACCCTTCAGGAGGTGAAGCAGCACCTGTACCGGAGTAACTGATCTAACCTCTATCCTGACACTTGATCCGATATCCCGGACAGGATCCACCCACTCCCTCTCTTTTATGAATATAAGTTATGATCGAGATCAAGGGATTCGTAGAAACTTCTTTTCTGGATTGGCCAGGGAAGATCTGCTCTGTCCTCTTTCTTCCGGGCTGCAACTTCCGTTGTCCTTACTGTCATAACCATCCCCTGGTCTTTCATCCTGAACAGTTCGCTTCAATACCCCTTAAAGATATTCTTCAACGTCTCCATTCTTTTAAGGGATGGATGGATGGGGTGTGTCTCACCGGCGGAGAACCCACCCTTCACGTTGATCTTCCTCTCCTGATCCGCCAGATAAAAGAGAAAGGATTTCCGGTCAAACTTGACACCAATGGCTCCAACCCGGAGATGCTGGACGACCTGATCAACAAGAAAGAGGTGGATTTCATTGCCATGGATGTGAAAGCCCCTCTGGATATTTTCAGCTACCGCCGATCCATTGGTCTATCCATTGAACTTGGGCTCATATCGAAATCAATCGAAATACTGAAGCGAGGAAAAGTGGAGTACCAATTCCGGATGACCGTCGTTCCACAACTCCACAGTGAGTACGAGATCGAGACTCTGGGCGAACAATTAAAGGCAGGCCCGAAGTTGATTCTGCAGAATTTCAATCCGGAGAATCCAATGGATCCTTCCCTAAAAAAAATGAACCCTTACGATCCAAAGTTCCTGAAAGAATTGGAAAGAAGAGTGCAGAACATGGTTTAAAGTTTCATTGCAAATTGCAAATTTAAAATTGAAAATTGGAAATTGATTGATGAACCCTCCTTCCCTCAAAGAAATCCGGATAAAAGTGGAAACCCTCGAGAGGGAGATCTCTCTATTGAGACCCATCTTCGAGGCGATCCGTGATCCTTTCTTTCTACTCAATCGGAAAGGGGATTTTTTAAAAATCAACCCAAAAGGATTGGAGTTGCTCGGTTACTCACCAGAAGAACTTCAGCAGATGGTTTTCATCGATGTGGTAGCGCTCGACGATCTCAGTGCCGTAAGAGATGGCTTTGACGAGATGGAAAAGGGGCACCAGATCTCTTTGGACCTTCGCCTCGTCAACCGGCTCAGAGAGGAAATTCCTGTCGAATGCTTTGGAATCCTCCAGGGAGAAACTTATTTGATCACCCTGAGGGATTTGAGGGAGAAGATACGGCTTAAGGAAGAATGGGAGAGGTCCAAGAAGCAGTTCATGGAGAAAATCCGGGAAAGGGATCAATATGCCAGGGAACTGCAAGCCATGAGAGACATCTTTAAGGAGAAGACGAAAGAGATTGAGAAGATGAAGGAAGAGGCTGTTCTGCTCTCCTACACCGACGACCTCACCGGAATCTATAATCACCGTTTTTTCATTCAACAACTGACCCTGGAGGTGGAACGCCAGAAACGTTACCATGCTCCTCTTTCCCTTCTCATGATCGACATTGACTATTTTAAGGACTATAACGATCACAATGGACATCTGGCAGGAGATGAGGCATTGGAAAACATTGCCCTTCTTATCCAACACGGGGTCCGCCAGAGCGATATTGTCGCCCGGTACGGAGGAGAGGAATTTGGAGCCATCCTGGTCAATGCTGGAAGGGAGAAAGCGATGGAGATCGCAGGAAGGGTGAGAAAGATCGTCGCTGAGGCTTCCTTTCCCAATGAGAAGGATCAACCCAATGGAGATCTGACCGTGAGCATCGGCGTGGCCACTGTCTCCCCTTCCATCTCAACCCTCACGGATCTGATCCGTGAGGCGGACCATGCCCTCTATCGGGCTAAGAGAGCAGGTCGCAACCGCATTGAGGGATGAATTGAAAACCCTTCTCGTCACCGCAGGGGTGATCATCCAGAAAAAGAAAGTCCTCGTCGCTCAGAGAATGGAAGGGGCACCCCGTGGCCTCCTCTGGGAGTTTCCGGGAGGAAAGGTGAAAGAAGGTGAAGACCCCAGGGAGGCCCTGCGAAGGGAGTTGAAAGAGGAACTCGATGTTGATGTAGACGTAGGAAAAATCCTTGAAGCCGTCTTTCATACCTATCCCGAATATCCGATCCTGCTTCTCGCCTACTACTGCCGAATTAAAAAGGGAGTTCCAAAACCCATTGGTTGTCACGATCTCAAATGGGTCAGACTTAAGGAATTAACTCGATTGGCCATGCCGCCAGCGGATGAACCCATCCGAACTTATTTGGGTTCCTCTGAAGATGGCCTCATTTAAAGTAGGGTTCTTGCGCTTGGAAAAAGAATAAAATTGAGTATATAATAGGTTGGGAGCTAACCCATGCCAAAAGACCCGATGCAGAGGTATGCCGAAAGCCTGGAAAAAACGATCCAGCATAACTATAACCATCTCAAGGAGATGGTGGAGGATTTCAAGGGACTCTGTCTGGTAGTCACCCCTGAAAAACATACCCCTCAGGATATCATCGTTGATATCCGTGAACTTTATAAGGAGATTCGAGACCGTCTGGCAGAGATCAAGGCCATCCAGTCCCTCCTTCAGGGAAAATATAGACAGTATTATCGCCGGGACTCCCTGCGCGATAAGTCGATCATGGAATACGGATTTCTCACGAAGAATCTCTATTCCAAGTTTGAATATATCCTGATTCAAAAGCAGGCCATCACCCATAAAAAAGAGGAAGAGATCTCCAGAGAGGAACAGAAGGGATTTGCGTGTCAATGGTTTCACTCAAAGGACAATCAAGTCACCTTTGTCAGAAACCTTCGGATTCTGCATGAACTGGAATATGAACCGCCCTCCCAGCCGGGCATAGAGGAGAGGCGAAAGGTCCTTCAGGAGGAATCTCGACACCTGACCCTTTTCTGTTTCAAAGGAGAAGGCAGCCTTATCAATGAGGTTTATTCCGGAATTAAATTGCGAGAGCATGATATCATCGAGCGATATGCTCAGGATGAACTCCATGGGCTCATCACCCATTTGAGAGAGGTCTCTCCCGTGGAGTTGGAGAAGATTTTCCAGCAGATGTTTGAGGGCGTAGATCTCTCAAAACTCAAATGTCTTCTTGTCCCGGTCCATTCTCCAAAAGATCTCGAAGGTGATCGGTTTAATTTGGTTAAAAAGACCCTTGAGGAGATGGAAGCGGGGAAGGTGAAGCTCCTCGTGCTCCCGCACGGAGCATCTTAACAGCTTCGGCGAAACCCGCCGAAGCATACCCTACTGCGCTCCTTCGGAGTCGCATTCATCCCTGTCCTTCCGGAGGGGTATTCTGCGCAGGCGGGTAAAAATGATGAGATTTCCGAAAAATCCAGAAATCTCTGATTTCACTGCTTAGACCCCGATGACACAGATTAAAAGAGCTTTTGATTAATATTTGACACCCTTGGCTCAAGTTCGTTATATAAGGGTTTGAGATGACTTCAATGACTTAGAAAAGGTTTTAATAACCAAACACCAATCACCAATGATTCAATTACCAACATTTTAATCCTTTTATTCCCTAAGGGAGAGAGAAAGTGAGAGGAGTGGTTTGGTTATTTGAAAATTTGGTCATTGGAGCTTATTTGGAGTTTGCCTGCCTGCGGTAGGCAGGGGATTTGGTAATTGGAACTTAATATTTATCCCCCAAACCGATGGATCAGAACCTTAGACAATTTTACTTTTTCAGTGATTTCTTGAACCGGAAGGTCTATCTCCCCTCCGGAAAGAAAGCGGGCAAGGTCGTAGATCTTGTGGCTGAAAGAGGCGACCCTTATCCGATGATCCTCGGGATGATGATTCAATCAAAAGGAAAGAAGTTTTTTCTCTCCTGGGAGAAGATGCTTCAGATCGAACCCCAGATCACCCTCTCTGAAGAGGATCTTCTCGATCTAGCGAACTCCCTTGCGTTAAAGGACGCAGTCCTGCTTCGAGATGAAGTCATGGATAAACAGATCGTCGATACGTATGGGGCAAAGGTGGTGAGGGTCAACGACCTCCATTTCTTAAAGGTCGAATCCCGGTTGAGGCTAGTTCATGTCGATGTCGGATTCCGGGGATTGATGAGGAGGGTGGGATGGGAGAGACCCACTGACCGGGTGCTTGAGTGGCTCTTCTCCTATAAACTCCCCAATCAATTCATTTCGTGGAAATATGTTCAACTCCTCTCCGGTTCAGACCTGCTCCATCTCAGCGTCTCTCAGAAAAAACTGTCTCATCTTCATCCTGCAGACCTCGCTGATATCATCGAGGATTTGAGCGGTCGCGAACGATCTGCTATCTTCCATGCTCTGGACCCTGAGACAGCGGCAGAAACCCTCGAGGAGATCGACCCGAAGATTCAGAAGGCCCTCATCGAGACGATCCCAGTGGAGAAGGCCTCTGACATTGTGGAAGAAATGTCCCCTAGCGATGCAGCCGATCTTCTCGCTGATCTACCGGAGGAGAGGGCGGAAGAGATTCTCGAAGGAATGGAACAGGAAAAGGCAGAAGACCTGAGAGAACTTCTGGTCCATCCTGAAGAGACAGCAGGCGGATTGATGACCACCGCCTATCTCAGTATGACCTCTGAAGTAACCGTTGAAACAGCAATTGCCCGGCTGAAAGCAGAGGCGCCTAATCTGGACATCATGGATTATATCTATATCGTAAACGAAGGGGAGATCCTTCAGGGGGTGGTCAGTATTCGGGATCTGCTGACTTCCCATTCTCATCAATTCCTCTCAGAAATCCAACTTCCCAGAGTGGTGAGCGTTAATCTCGATGAGGATCAGAAGGAGGTAGTAGAAGCCTTTGCCAAATATGGATTCCGAGCTCTTCCTGTCGTCGATGAAGAAAATTGTCTCAAAGGCGTCATCAGTTTTCGGAATGTTCTCGATGTCCTGGCGCCGGAAGCAGGATAAATTCAAGCACCAATCACCAAGCACCAAATATCAAATAAATCCCAATTTTCCAAATCAGAATTTCCAAACAAATTCAATTCGGTCATTGGAACTTGGGGTTTATTTGTAATTTGGAAATTGGAATTTTAGACATCTGTTCAAGCAACCATGGCCGATTATAAGAAATGGGTTTCAAGTTCGAGGCATTCCCTCTGGAGGACCGTCAGTCTCTTCTTCATTCTGATGGGACCTGGCATCATTACTTCCAATGTGGATAATGATGCCGGCGGTATCACCACCTATTCCTTAGCCGGCGCACAATTCGGGCTCAAACTGATCTGGTCCCTCATCCCCATCATGATCGCCCTCATCGTGATCCAGGAGATGTGCGCCCGGATGGGCGTGGTGACCGGAAAGGGACTTTCGGATCTGATCCGCGAAAAATTCGGCGCCAAGATCACCTTCTATTTAATGATCGGAATGTTCCTCACCAATATGGGCAACGCCATCTCTAACTTTGCAGGAGTGGCTGCGGGGATGGAGATCTTTGGAGTTGATAAATTTATCTCCGTCCCGCTGAGCGCTTTTCTCGTCTGGTGGATGGTTGTCAAAGGGACTTATAAATCGGTTGAAAAGGCCTTTCTTATTGCATGCGTCTTTTACATCTCCTACATCATCACCGGCATCATCGTAAAACCGGATTGGGACCATGTGGTTGAACAATTCTTAAACCCCCAGTTGAGCCTTCAGCCTTCTGAAATAGCCATGGTGATCGGTCTGGTAGGAACCACGATCGCTCCCTGGATGCAGTTTTATCTTCAGGCTTCCATCGTTGAAAAAGGAATCAAAATTGAAGAATATAAGTTCGCGCGATTCGATGTGGTCATGGGATCGGTGGCCGTCCACATCGTCGCCTTCTTCATCATCCTGGTCTGTGCAGAAACTTTATTCAAAACCGGAGTGAAAATCGAAACGGCAAAGGATGCGGCACTCTCCCTATCGCCTTTAGCGGGAAAATATTGCACCTACCTCTTCGCCTTTGGCCTCGTCAATGCCTCCCTCTTTGCCGCTTCCATTCTTCCCCTTTCGACGACCTATCTTATCTGCGAAGGCCTGGGCTGGGAGGTGGGGATTGACAAGAAGTTTGTGGAAGCCCCCCAGTTCTATGGGATTTATTCCCTAATCATCTTCCTGGGAGCAGGGATTATCCTCTATCCCGATCTCCCTCTCATCGCGATTATGTATTTCTCACAGGTAATCAATGGGATCGTCCTTCCCTTTATCCTGATCTTTATCCTCCTGCTCATCAACGATAAGAAGTTGATGGGAGAGCAAACAAATGGTCCCATCTTCAACATCATCGCTTGGATCACCACCATCGTCCTCATCGGCTTCACCCTCCTCCTCCTGATCCAAATGATTTAATTTGATTTCAATGATGAGTCCTTAATATATAGAACAACTTGGTTTCAGACAACGGTAATTCGGTACTGTAAAGCGTAGCTTGACACATTACACTTTTTAAGGTAACCTTATTATGAAGATCCGAAACGTGGTCCATCGGGGACTGAGGCGTTTTATTCAACACGATGATCCCTCTGG
>VGSD01000079.1 GCA_016875155.1 Deltaproteobacteria bacterium
GCAGGCCGTAGGTTTCACCTGGCAACGTTCGAGAAGGGCTTCAGCGCTGATCTTCTCCCAACCCTCAAAGGTCCCCAGATGCCAGTATTTCGATGGAAATGCTCCAACTGCATTGCTGATCGCCACGAGCATGGGAGTTCCAAGCCTTTTATAATTTTGGACTGCAGGGTTATCCTTTCCCCGTTCCAATGTTTCCTTAGCAAATTGTTCGATGCGGTTAGGGTAAGCACACTCTCTTTTCTTTTCTCCATGAAAGACGATTGCCTTCACTTTTTTAGAGCCCATGACTGCGCCCACGCCTGTCCTTCCAAGGGATCGCCAATAATCATTCTCAATGACAGCATAACGAACGAGATTTTCACCTGAAGGGCCAATGACCAGCGCTCCTGCCCCTTTCTTGTTGGTTCTTTTTAGAACTTCGTCTTCAGTGGAGAATGTATCTCTTCCCCAGAGGTCTTTTGCGTCATGAAAGTCTACGGTTTGATCGGAGATTTCAACCCAGACAGGCTGATCAGAGGCTCCCTCAAAGATGAAAGCGTCATAGCCTGTCCGGCTCATGGGCTCTGCGGCTTTGCCTCCGGAATAGGATTCGGAAAAGATCCCGGTTAAAGGAGATTTCGTAAAAACCCCATGACGGCAGGAACCGTAGACCCGGCTGTCGGTGATTGGGCCAAGGCAAAAAATGAGCTTATTCTCGGGCGAGAGGGGATCTACGCCAGGAGGATTCTCCTTTATGAGGAGATGGACCCCTAATCCCTTTCCGCCTAAATAGGTCTCAAAAACAGAATCCGAAACCGCTTCTACTTTAGAAGTTTTAGTTGTGAGATTGATTCTTAAGATTTTATTGAAGAAGCCTTTCATGTGGTTTCTCTCCCACGAATACAAATTGAATATTTCTTTTGTAGGGCAACCCTTTAGGGGTTGCATTAAAGCATTAAGTCACATCATTAGCAAGGCTAAAGCCTTGCGCTACACAACTTTATCACAAGAGGTTTAATAAGCGGAGTTATAGATGGCGATGGCATCTTCGAGTGTTATTTTTCTTGGATTATTGGCAAGGAGCCTGGTCACTTTCATGGCTGCCTCAGCCAATCTGGGAATTGCATTTTCCGGAATTCCAACGTCTCTGAGCCTCCTTGGAACCCGAATGTCGTCGGAGAGCCGTTCCACAAATTTTACTGCCACCTCAGCTCCATCCATCACGGAAAGTGATTCCACCTTCTCACCAAATGCCTTTGCCATCTGGGCGAACTTCTCAGGGCATCCCAGGATGTTGTATCGCATTACATAAGGGAGCATCATTGTATTCGTGAGTCCATGGGCAAGGTGAAATTCTCCTCCGAGGGGGTAGGCAAAGGCATGGACCGCCCCAACGCCAGCATTGGCAAAGGAGAGTCCTGCCAAGAGACTTCCCTCCATCATGTTTGAACGGGCGATCAGATTGTCCCCATTCGCATAAGCCATCCTTATATTTTTTGAAATGAGTTCCATAGCGCTTATGGCAAAAAGGTCTGATAAACTGGTGGCGTTAATCGAAGTGTATGCTTCGATGGCATGGGTTAAGGCATCCATGCCTGTGAAGGCGGTGACCGAAGGGGGAAGGCCAACGGTTAGTTTTGGGTCAATGATAGCCACCTCTGGAAAAAGATACGAACTGACGATTCCTTTTTTCAATTTTTCTTTGGTATCGGAAAGAATGGCGATCGGAGTGACTTCGCTTCCAGTCCCAGCCGTGGTGGGAGCCAGGATGACGGGCATTCCCTGATTGGGAACGAGATCAA
Organism: Deltaproteobacteria bacterium; assembly: GCA_016875155.1. The sequence continues at coordinate 1,782 of VGSD01000079.1, forward strand.
TTCCAAAAAAACCATCGATCTTTCCGGAATTGGTGAGAAGGATGGATGTGATCTTGGCAATGTCGAGAGAACTTCCTCCTCCAAAGCCAATAATGAGATCAACCCCTTCTTTTTTTGCTTTTTCGGCACTCTTCTCGACCACCTCGATTCTCGGGTCAGGTTCCACGCCATCGAAGATCACAAAAGGAAGACCGATAGACTGAAGGGACGTCTTAACGCTTTCAAGAAGGCCAGCCTGAATGACACCCGGATCGGTGATGATCAGGACTTTCTTCGCTTTGAGAAGTTGAGCCTCTACACCTATTTTTTCAATGGCTCCGGGCCCAAAGAGAATTCTTGGGGTTGTCCTGAAGAGGGTGACTTTTTCCATCATGGAATCGAACCTCCTGTCATCATCTCGGTTTATCTTCCGACGAGTTTTAAGAGTTTCTCATTTTCGAGGATCTGGCGAGGATGTCCCTCAAAGATGATCTCCCCTCGCTCAACGATGTAGGACCTTTCCGAAACCTGGGAAGCAATCCGGACATTCGATTCCGCCAATAGAATGGTTACCCCCAGTTTTCTGATCCGATGAAGGGCTTCGATGAAATGATTCACGACGAGGGGTGCCAATCCTTCGAAAGCCTCGTCGAGAAGCAGAAGCGAAGGATTGAGAGCCAAGGCCCTGGCAATGGAGACCATCTTCTTCTCCCCGCCGCTCAAGTTGAGCCCTTTCCTGTTTAAAAATTTCTGTATCGCAGGAAAGATGGAGAAGATTTTTTCAGTATCAAAACTCTCTCCCTTACTGGTGACCCAGGTTGAAAGGTTGATGTTTTCTTCGACCGTGAGTTCCGTAAAGATTCTCGTATCTTCAGGAGAATATCCGATTCCCGAGAGGACTTTCTTCCGGGGGGTGAGCGGGGTGATCTCTTTTCCCTTAAAGATAATCCTGCCTGATCTCGAAGGATAGAGGCCGATCGTGCTCTTGATGATGGAACTCTTCCCTGCGCCATTTCTCCCTAACAGGCAGACGATTTCCCCTTCGTTTATTCCCAGCGAAATATTCCTTAAAATCTGGGTCGAGCCGATAAACACATCCAAATTTTCAATGTTGAGCAGCATTCCGTTTAGCTCACGATACCAAATACCGTTGCTTTGACCTCTTTATTTTCCATGATGTCGTCGGGTTTGCCTTCGGCCATGATCCGGCCTTCATGCATGACAACAACTCGATCCGAATATCCCGAAACGATATCCATGTCATGTTCGATGATGAGCGTGGAGATTCCTTCTCTTTTGATGGCCGAAACAATCGAGTCCATCACCTTAAATTTATCCGAAGTGGCAACTCCGCTGGTAGGTTCATCCAGAAGGAGAAGTTTTGATTTCAGCGCAAAAGCGATAGCGATATCGAGAATCTTCAAATCCCCTTCGGAGAGACCTTTGGGTGTTAGCCCCTTTTTGTCGGAGATATTAAAATTGTCCAGAATCTTGATTGCCTCTTCTGTGATCGAAGAATAGCGATCGGCCGGCAGCAACCCCTTTCTGATCATCCCGTATTTTGAGAAAAGGGCTGTCCTGACGTTGTCCAGAACCGTGCTTCCTCCGAAGAGCTGAACCAACTGGAAGCTTCGTCCTACACCCATTTGGATCCTTACGTAAGGGGAGGCATGGGTGATATCTTTGTCCAGGAAAAGGATGCGTCCATCATCCGGCTTGAGATACCCGCTGATCAGGTTGACGAGAGTCGTTTTTCCCGCCCCATTGGTGCCGATGATGGAAACGATCTCTCCCTCTTTGATGTTTAAATTAACATCATCTACGGCTTTGACGAATCCGAAATGCTTTTTCAAGTGGTCAATCGTCAACATGAAAATTCCTCAATCACTTTTTTTTATCCTCCTCCACAGACTTGAAAAGGCTCCTGCGACACCATTGGGAAGGAGGAGGACGAGGACAATGAGTGTTGCCCCAATGACAAACATCCAGTACTGGGTATTTCCCATGGCATATAACTTTAAATAGGTGAAGATGATTGCACCAACGATGGGCCCTTCAAAAATTCCGAAGCCCCCCAGAAGAGTCATATAGACGATCTCTCCTGAAAAGACCCAGTGGGACAGATCCGCCGTGACATGGCCATTCACAAAAGTCCAGAGGGCGCCACCTAATCCAACGAACATCCCGGAGATGACGAAGGCGTAAAGCCGATACCGCCGAACCCGGATGCCAATCAACTCGGCGCGGACTTCATTATCTCTGATTGCCTGAAGGGCTTTGCCGAATGGGGAACTGACAATCCCCTTCATGATGAAGAAACTGATGGCGAACATGACGAGTAAGAAATAATAGTAGGTTCCCGAAAGGAACTCAGGTCGCCTGACTCCTTTAAAGGAGAATCCGAACATTGTGGGTAAGGGAACACGGAGCCCATCCGATCCTCCGGTGATGTGATAAAGTTTGAAGAGCAGGGCGAAAAGAAGCATGGAGAGGGAGAGGGCGAGAATGGAGAAAAAGATCTTTGTATGCCTGACGCAGACAAACCCGAAGATGAGAGAGAGGATCAATGAAAAGAAGAGGGCGGCCGGGATCAGGATTTCGAGTGAATAGGCCTGCGGATAATACTTGCCGATCATGGCAACCGTATAAGCGCCTGCTGCGAAATAGGCGCCATGACCAAAAGAAAGAAGACCGGTATATCCCAAAAGGAGATTGAAACCCAAACCGACAATCGCAAAGGTCAGTCCATATTCAAAGAGCATGAGGTTGTGGATAGAGAGGATACGTGGAATAAATAACAAGGCGATGAAGAGGATCAGGTAGACGATCCATCTGGTATAGTTCGATTTATTCTTTAAACCCACCTTCTATCTCCCGAAAAGACCTTCTGGTTTGACAACTAAGATAATGCCTGCAATCAAAAATAATAAGGGCAATTCGATTTCCGGAAATATGGCGATGCCAAAAGACCTTGTAAAACCCACCAAGAGGGCTCCCACCAGAGCACCCTTCAGGCTTCCGAGTCCACCTACGACCACCACAATAAAGCCAAGGATGAGGGGTTCATGCCCAAACCCTAACAGGGCTGGTGTCGTTGGAACCACCAGGGCGCCGGCCAAGCCTGCCAGTGCTGAGCCAAGAACAAAAGCAAAGGTACTGAGCCTGTTGATATCGAGTCCTAATCCTGTGGCCATCTCCCTGTCTAAAGAGATGGCTCTTAGCATAATTCCCACCTTCGTTTTTGCCATAAAAAGCCAGATCAATAGTCCTGCGATTAAGGCGATACACATCACAAATAGAAAGTATGCTGGATAAACATGTCCGAAAATATCTGCTTTTCCTAAAAGGTCAAAGGGGGCAGAGGCGTAATAGGCTTGCCCTCCCCATATCATTTTTATGACATCTTCCAGGAGCATGAGAGCCCCAAAGGTGAGCAGGAGTTGATACTCGAGAGTCCTTTTATACATGAACCTGATGAGTGATTTTTCCATGATCAACCCGACCAGACCAACCATGAACATTCCGCTCAACAGGGTGACAAAGATAAAGAAGGTTGGTACCTTCATTCCAATAGCAATGATGACCCATGCAGCGACAAATGCACCGATCGCATATAAGGAACCGTGGGCGAGGTTGAGGACCCCCATAACACCAAGGATGATATTCAGTCCGAGGGAGATGAGAAATAGAAGGGCGGCAAAATAGAGGCCGTTAAGAGTGTAGATGATCCACATTTTAACCTTATTCCCCCTCACCCTTCCCCTCTCCCCCGAGGGGAGAGGGCTGAGGTGAGGGGTTTTAAATTTCCGTTAAGGATAAATTTTTGACTACTTCCAACTATTGATCCAGTCCACGGTCTTTGTGCCGACTGGCGGATTGACCTGTGTAGCCGGGAAGATCTCCGTTTTATCGAGGATCGGGAAAGGATATTTGGGTGTCAGTTTGGTGACCCCAACCAAACAATCCTCATAGCCATTGTGATCGTCTCTGATCGTCAGTATTCCCGATGGCGTCGGGAAGGAGAGGCCTGTCAAGGCCTTTGAAATCTCTTCAATGGTTGGCCACCCACCTCCTGCTGCCTTAGAGGCCTTTTCAACCGCATGTTTATAAGCATAAATTGCCTGATAGGCATGGTAACAGGGATAGGTTGGGTATTTTCCATATCTCTTCTGATATTCTGCGACAAACGATTTTTGCAGATCTGCAGAGGCTTTGTCTTTGGGGGTAAATAGAAAGTAGTGGGTTCCGGCGCAGCAGATGATCTGGTTTTCCGGATAATCCTTTCCTCCTTCTTGCGGATAAGGTTCCCCTCGCGAATAGGCCATTCTGATTTTCTTAAAAAAGCCCATTCCCACGGCTTGTTTTGAGAAGGTCACGGCATCTCCTCCCCAGAGAGAGGAATGGACGATATCCGGCTCTGATCCCATCAAGGCGCTGATGTGAGCAGTGAAATCGGTGTTGCCGAGAGGAGGCCACAGTGTCTTCACCACCTGGACCTGGGGCATTAGTTTCTTCATGGCTGTTTCAAAGATGAGCCAACTGTCACGACCCCATGCGTAATCCTGGTTGATTCCAGCAACCTTTTTAATATTGGGATAATATTTTTTAATATAGAGGGCCAGGGCAATGTTATCGATTCCGAGATGGGCCTTGCTTCTGAAACCGAGTTTGAATTTTGGGACATCAAAAGGAGATTTGGCTCCCTCCATCAACTCATGGGTTCCACAGTCGTAAGCGATAATCAATCCCCCCAGTTCATCAGAGAGTGGCAGGACTGCCAGACAGGAGGCTGATGAGATGTAACCCAACACCACATCAACCTTGTCTTCGAGGATCAACTTCCGGCAGAGTTTAACCTGGGCATCTACACCACCGGCTTCATCCTTGCTCTGCAGATCTATCCTCCGGCCTAAGATTCCACCTTCCTTATTTATCATATCTGCACACATTTTGTATGTGTTATCACCGGGGATACCAAAGGGGGCAGCGGCTGCACCGGTAAGAAAACTGACTGCTGCAATTTTAATGGGATCTTTCGGGATCGGTTTGGCTTGGCCCGATGCTTTTGATGTTGTGCCGAGAGATCCGGCTGTCAGGGCGGTAGCCCCCATATATTTTAAAAATTTCCTTCTTGAGACCTCTTTTATCATGCTTTCTCCCTCCTTCCTTTTTAGATGATGTTTTCAAACCTATTTTAAAGAAATCTGTGAAATCTTTTTCTTCACCTCCTTCTTATTTAAACTAATTTAAGAATGGATAATCCTTATCAAACCATTCCAGTTCTGTCAATAGAATTAATTTTTCGGTCTCGACCTGGGAAGCGATTTATGATAATCTTGCTTCACGATTGGACCAAAAGGGAGAGAGGAATGACAGAGAAGATCAGGGCGGCGAGATTTTACGGAGTAGGGGAGCCATTAAGAATAGATAAGATACCTGTTTCAAAATTGGGGCCTGGGGATGTGTTAGTGGAAATGAAGGCCTGCGGGATCTGCGGCTCGGATATTCATATTGTTTATGAAGGAGTGACTCCGACCGCTTATACACCGATCACGCTAGGCCATGAGCCATCCGGAGTGATCTTTGGGGTAGGGTCTGAGGTCAGAGGCTGGAAGATTGGAGACAGGGTGACCATTAATCCTTTTCTCACCTGCGACCAGTGCGTCAACTGCCTATCCGGAAATTCACAGATCTGTTTATCACGGCGCGTCGTTGGGATTCATACAGAAGGAGGGCTTGCGGAATTCATAAAGGTCCCGGCAAAGAACCTCATCTCGCTACCTGAAAATATCCCTTTTGACCAAGGAGGGATCATGGTTGATGCCGTGGCCACACCTTTTCATGCGATCACCAATAGAGGAGGCCTTAAGGCAGGAGAAAAGGTGGCTATTTTCGGCTGCGGTGGTTTGGGCATCCATGGAGTTCAAATCGCAAAGGTTTGTGGAGCCTCACAGGTGATTGCTGTGGATGCAATTGATTCGGCCTTGGAGAGAGTGAAGAAAGTGGGTGCTGACGAGGTGATTAACCCACAAAAAGGAAACCCGTCAGTAAAGATCAAAGAGTTGACCGGAGGAATGGGTGTCGATCTGGCATTGGAGTTTGTAGGACTTAAAGAGACGATTGATCAAGCCGTTCAATGTGTGAGGGTAGGGGGGAAGGTGGTTGTTGTTGGCCTTGGGCCTGATGAAATTATTCTTCCCCCACCCACTCAAGTGGTCCGGTCAGAGTTGTCCTTCCTCGGTTCTTATGGTTCCACGACGTTAGAAATTCAAAATGTCGTTGACCTTGTCGCCAGTGGTAAATTGAATCTTTCAGGTTCCATTACCGGGAGGTACTCCTTGGAAGAAGTGAACAGAGGGTTGGAACAACTCTACAAAAAGATAGGCAATCCCATCCGAATCGTGATTGAGATGAATTAATCAAGACGATTAAGAAGTGGTCGGACCTACTCAGAATAAGATTTGACAATATTTTTCCCCAATATATTAGTGGTTTGGATTGTATGGGTAGTTTCCATGAATATAAAATTATTTGAAAGGAGAAAGAGATGAAAAGGTTTTTTAAAAATTATTTCTTCCTGGCTTTTATATTGATTTTAACTTTGGCATTTTTAGTCGGCTGTGCAAAACAGAAAGTACAAATCCAGGTTGAAGAGAAGCCCACATCAACAGCAGTGGTCAAGGAAGAGCCGGCCAAACCAGCTCCAGAACCACCTAAACCCGAACCTCCCGCAGTTTCAGAACCTCCAAAAAAGGAGACTCCTCCAGCACCGCCGCCTGCAAAGATAGAACCTCCGCCTCCTCCATCGGCTCCGGTAGCAATTCCCCCACCACCGACTCCTGTGCAGCCGGAGATCAAAAAGCCTGCTCAACGCACCACAGAGGTAGCACGGTCCTCTGTAAATCTCCGTAAAGGACCAAGTATGAAGGGTAGGATCACTCGGGTCCTCAAAAAAGGGACAAAGTTAATTGTCCTTGAAGAGAAAGAAGGGTGGTTGCATGTTCGGCTTAAGGACGGAGCGGAAGGATGGATTGCAAAATCGATGACCACTGAGAGAGCCCAGCCTTCGCCTGCTGCTCCCCCAAAAGGTAAGAAATAATCGGCAAAAGAACGACTTGTGAAAAGGGAACCTGTCGAAACTGTGAAGATGCCCCGCTTTTGCATATGGGGCATTTTCACAGGTGATTGGTGATCACCGCTTAATCAATTCCTACGATCTTTTTGGCCCAGCGTTTTTTCTGCTCTAAGTTTCCCAGTCGTCCGTACATGACCTTCTGAGTTTGGGGTGATCCTGCGCCGTGCATGGACTCGACCAGAGCGGTCCCACCGCTCATATTTTCAATTAGCCTGAGAATTTTCATTCGGGCTTCTACTGGCACCCCTTCGGCGCCTGCCAGATACTTCTTCACATACCGGCCCACTTCACTGCTTTCCAGATCACCCTGGAAAGGCATGGTGGCAACGATTCCTCCGGCAATATCGTGAGCCAGTCGGGAGATTTCATAGATGTGACGT
>VGSD01000080.1 GCA_016875155.1 Deltaproteobacteria bacterium
GGGACATCATTACTAAAATCAATCAAAAAGAGGTGGGAAGCATTCGGGAATTTGAAGAGACCTTCGATAAGGTGAAGACAGGCAGTACGGTTCGGATTCAGCTCTTTAGAGATGAAAAATTTCAGGAGGTCAATCTTACTCTAAAACCTTGAGCTTCAGTTGAGAAGCCGCTTTACAATCGGGATTTTAACGAACTGGACTCCTTCCTCCTTCAGGATGACCTCCTCCTCGGTCGTGGCTGTTCCCCGGATATTTCTCTTTTCCGTTTCCCCATGATGGATTTTGAGAGCCTCTTGGGCAAATTCAGTCCCGACATCTTCAAAGTGCTTATCCACATACTCATGGATGATTTGTAGGGCCTGTTGAGCAGCCTCTTCTCCCTTTTTTCTCTCTCCGTCGCTCTTCTTAATCATAAATGGAGAAAAAGTTTTTACCACCTGCGTATCATCGCAGATAGGGCAGTTGATGATGCCGGCAGACTGCTGCTCTTCGAAAGACGCGCTGTCTTTAAACCAGCATTCGAAAAGATGACCGTTGGAACAGATGAGATCGTAAGCAATCATTCCTTTTTCCTAAGGAATATTTAACACCCTTTTAAAAGTTTTTTCAATCTATTTTATTAATTGCAAAAAGGTAAGAAACCATTTACAATTTTTGTTAAAGAGAAAGGAGGCCCTTATGAGAAAAAAGGTTATTTATCAGGGAATTTTATTAGTTTCCCTCATGCTGTTTTTTCTATCGCCATCGCTAAGTATGGCCAAGAAAAAGGTGGAGTTCATCGGAAGGGATGCCCCCAACTTTACCCTCCCCTCCACGCAGGATCGGGTGATCAACTATGCTGAGGAGTATTACGGGAAGCACCATCTGATCATCACCTTTTTCCCCGCAGCCTATACCCCCGTCTGAACGGGTGAGATGGAGGGTCATCAGAGGAACCTTTACCTCTATGACCGCTTCAACACCCGGGTTCTGGGTGTCAGTGTTGATGATGCGAATACATTGAAACATTGGGCTAAAAGTCTGGACCTGACCTTTCCTCTCCTCTCCAATGTCACCGGCTTTCTGGGTGCTTCATTTGGGGTGGAACCTTCACCCGAAATAAAGGGGTATCCTGTTTTCAGAAGGAGGACGGTCGTCATTGATAAAACAGGAGTCATTCGATACGTGAGAGATGGGTCGCCCAGTTACAAGGATATTCTCCTGTTCCTTAAGAAATTGAACCAGTAAGACATCCTATAAAGAGCAAAGGATGTCTGATTACAAAGATTAGAAAGAAGATTACTGTGATTAAAAATTGTTCAGAGTCCCCGGATGCATGGTTTAATCTTTGTAATCTATAATAATCTAAGTCATCAGGTATAATCCATATTTTCTATTGTTGGATTATGCCAGGAGGGAAACCATGAGAAGAAAAATAACCTTGATGCTATGGTTTTTATTCGTCGTTCTTTTCTCTCTTTCCGGATGCGGGACGCTGGGAACTTCCTCTGGGCCAAAACCTTATGAAGTGACAGCCAAGGGAACGGTCGTCTATAGAGGAGAATTCGAATTTGCCATGCCTCCTATGGGCTGGAAACTTTTCTGGCCGGAGGGAGAGGGAGAAGAGGAATTTGCCTTTGGATTCATGAAGAGGGACCCTGGTCCATTCCCATCCCAATCGGTATTTGCATACGACGAGGAACCCTTCGGATGTTCTACAAAGTTTGAGGAGCGGGAGAAGGAGTTCTTCAAACGATTCCTCTGGAATGCCATTCTCCATTTCCAAGTCCTGGAGAGAAAAAAGGTTCAGGCCATTGGAGAAGAGGGGTTGGCAGTGACGGTAGAAGGGAAAGACCCTGTTAAAAAAGAGAAGGCAAAAGCCAAGGTAATCTTCGGAAAACGGGGAGACCGTGTGGTGGCCTTTTACATCACACAGTGGAGGCCAATGGATGGAACCTATGATCCTTCTGCCTTCGAAACCTTTGATAAGTTCGTAGAGTCTTTCAAATTTCTGAAAAAATCATTCTACGAAACGCTATAAACTCCGAGCCCAAAATTCAATGACTGGTGAAAGGGTGAGACTCATCTCTCACCCTTTTTTATTTAGGGCAATTAGGATCACACAAAGGACAAATCCCAATAGGGAGACAAGAAAGGTCATCTGAAAAGAACCTGTCAAATCCCTCAGATATCCTCCGACAAGTGTCCCTAAAAACTGTCCGATGCCATGGATTAGGGTGACCCAACCATAGAGGGCTGCCCGTTTCTCCATCCCCTGATCACCCACACAGGCTGCAATCACTGTAACCATTCCGAAAAAGGTTGCCCCGAAAAGGAAAGCTGAGAAGCCAAGCAGAAAGGCCTGATGAAATAATAGGGGGATCAATACCGATAGGGAAATCAAACCATTATTCCAGAGCAAGGCCTCCCTTCTACCCATGCGGTCTGAAAGGAATCCCCAAATCCATCCGCTTACCACGCACATCCAACCGAAGATAGACCAGATGGCTCCGGCAACCCTGTCGGTCAGATGGACTTCTTCAATGAGAAAGGCAACATAGTAGGTGACATAAAGATTATAGGCAAAGCCAAAGATGAAATAGACGAGAAAGATCGCTGAAAGAGTCAGACTGCTTCCTTGGGGTCTGGCTGACGATGGAGCAGTTCTTCCGTCGGTCTGAAGCGAAAGTAAGTCTGTATGAGACGGTCTCTCTTTTAAAAGAATGGTTGAAATGAAGCCAACTACAAAAGTTAGCAGGGCCAGAATCAGCCAGCACGCCCTCCATGCCTCTGTCCCCAGAGAAGAAAGAAGATAGGGAAGCAGAAGGCCGGTGAGGACAATACCGATCCCTCCCCCGCCAGTCACAATACCCAGAGGGCCACCCAATTTATCTTTCCCAAACCATGCCATGGGTAGAGTGGTCATTGAAATGTGAACTCCCCCTCCTGCGCTTCCCACGATAAAGGTCAGGAAGAGAAGAGGGATGAATTCCGACAATCTTCCAACCAGGAACATGGAGAACGCCCCAAAGAACAAGGAAGCGATGACAATTCGTTTGGAACCAAACCGTGTCGCTAAAATGCCTCCGATTAAGGAAAACAGGAGGTATCCGAGAAGGATACTTCCACTCAGAAGCCCCATTTCGATATAGTTAAACCGAAGGGACGCTCTCATGCTGGGAAGAAGCATGGGGTAGGCAAAGCGGCCAAACCCCAACCCCGCCATCTTAACAAGGACACCTACTCCCACTATGACCCAACCGTAATAGAGCATCTTCATCGTCTTAGGCCCAATGCTATTCAGTTAGGGAAGGCCGTTCACCCTGAGCTTGTCGAAGGGTGAAACATTGATATGTTCATCCTTCGAGAGCCTCAGGACGAACGGGAAACTAAAGGATTCACCAAATACGTCTTGCATAAATAGCATTTGGTTAAGACCATATCCTCCAATATTGACGAAGTCAACCCTTTCTGATATGCAATAAATAAAGGGAGAAAAAAGATGAAAACAACGGTTCATCAATCAATCTTAGAAGTGGTCCAGGGCGATATCACCCAGCAGGACACCGAGGCCATTGGGAATGCTGCAAACTCCCATCTCGCCGGAGGGGGCGGGGTTGACGGTGCTATCCACCGGGCAGGTGGGCGATCGATCATGGATGAGTTAAAGGCGAAGTATAAGGGTTGCCCTACAGGTTCGGCTGTCATCACTGGCGGAGGGAACTTAAAGGCAAAGTATGTAATTCATGCAGTCGGTCCCATCTATTCTGGAGCCCCCAGAGATGCAGAACTCCTTTCGAGCGCCTATCGAACGAGTCTCGAACTCTGCACCAAACACAAGATATCCTCGGTTGCCTTTCCCTCCATCAGCACAGGGGTCTATGGGTATCCCGTGCAAGAGGCATCCTGTATGGCTTTAAAGACGGTTATGGATTATCTGAAAGACCATCCTGAAATCAAAATGGTAAGATTTGTCCTCTTCGATGCAAGAACCTACCAGATTTACGAGGAAGCGTTAAAGAAAATGACGGAAGGGAAGTAATCTTAGTCTACCCCTCTTATAACTCCCCCTTCCCCCTCTTATGAAACTGTGTCGTAATTCCATTCATGGTTCGAGAACCTCACCATGAACGGAATACGGATTATTAAAAATCAATCACTTAGCCGTTCGTCCTGAGCTTGTCGAAGGGCGAATGGCTCATTACGACACAGCCTCTATCTTAAGAGGGGGAGAGTGGAGGCGGCGTTAGATTAGGGGATGAAAGTGATTAATGCAGTATCTGACTGAGAAAGAGTTTGGTCCGCTCGTGTTGAGGATTTGAAAAGAACTCCTCAGGCGTATTTCCTTCCACGATCTTTCCAAAATCCATAAAAAGCACCCGGTGTGCCACACTCTTGGCAAACCCCATTTCATGAGTGACCACAATCATGGTCATACCTTCCTGAGCGAGTTCGATCATAACGTCGAGGACTTCCTTGATCATCTCAGGATCGAGAGCAGAGGTGGGTTCATCAAAGAGCATGACCTTTGGGTTCATGCATAGGCTTCTGGCAATGGCAACGCGCTGCTGCTGACCTCCGGAGAGCTGTCCAGGATATTTCCGGGCCTGCTCAGCGATATGGACCTTTTCAAGATAGTACATGGCTGTTTCTTCTGCCTCTTTTTTGGGAGTCTTTCTCACCCAGACCGGTCCCAGGGATAAATTCTGAACGATCGTGAGATGGGGAAAGAGGTTGAAGTGCTGGAAGACCATACCTACCTCAGCCCTGATCTTTTCGATATTTTTAATATTATTGGTCAGTTCAATACCATCCACGATGATCCGGCCTCGCTGATGTTCCTCCAGGCGATTGATGCATCGGATCAAAGTCGACTTCCCTGAGCCGGAAGGGCCGCAAATGACAATACGTTCCTGTTTCTCTACGGATAGGTTAATCCCCTGAAGCACATGGAATTCACCATACCATTTATGCACATCAATAAATTGAATCATGGGCTCCTGAGATGTTTTTTGATCAATATTCATTTCGATCAATCTCCCCTCGATAATTCCTTTTCAAGTTTCCTGCTGTAGTTGGACATTGAAAAACACCCTAAGAAATATAATATGGCGAGAAAGACATAGGCTTCGCGGCTGAATCCCATCCATTCCGGATTGGAAAGGACGGACTGGGTCGTCTTCAGAACATCAAAGAGGGCAATGATGACCACTAATGAGGTGTCTTTGAAGGCAGAGATAAGTTGGCTTACAGTGGGTGGAATGACGATCTTCAAAGCCTGTGGCAAGATGACCAGCCTCATGGTCAGGTAATAGTTTAATCCAATGGATTCCGCTGCCTCATACTGTCCGCGCGACATGCCCTGCAACCCCCCACGAACCACCTCGGCAATATAAGCCGCTGTAAACATGATGATCGCCACTTGGGCTCTCAGGATCTTATTGATGGTGATCCCCTCCGGCAAAAAGAGAGGGAGAATGATGGAGGACATGAAGAGAAGGCTGATCAGGGGAACTCCACGGATTAACTCAATATAGATGATGCAGAGCACTTTGATGCCCGGCATCTTCGATCGTCGCCCCAGTGCCAGGATAACCCCCAAAGGGTATGCAGCGGTAAGGCCGAAAACAGAGAGAAGAAGGGTGAGAGGCAGACCGCCCCATTGAGTGCTTTCCACAGGCTTCAGTCCAAAAAGCCCGCCTATCATCAGAAAGCCCATCACGAAAAGCCCGATGATCCAGCCATAGGCTAGAGGTTTTTTCCATCGGGTTCGGTCCCTCGTATAAAAAAGGAGGCCAAAGAGGATCAGCATGGCGAGAAAAGGTCGCCACTGTTCTTCATAAGGATAGAATCCGAAAAGAATAAAGCGATAGTTGATGGAAATAACCGACCAGCAAGCGCCAGCCGCATCTCTGCATGCCTGACCGGTGGTATGCCATGCGCTATCAATGAATGCCCAGCGAAAGAGTGGGGGAACAAATTGCCATAATAAGAAAAGGGTCAGAATGGTTAGGATGGAGTTAAGCATCCCATTAAACAGATTGTTTCTTATCCAGCCGATGACGCCAATGCTGGCGCGAGGGGGTTTGAGCATGCCTGTCTGGGATATTTGTTCCATCTTATCTCTCTACAAGGGCAACTTTTTTATTATACCAATTCATGAAGGCAGATGTGGACAGGCTGAAAAAGAGATACACCAGCATGATGAGGGCCACACCCTCGATCGACTGTCCTGTCTGGTTCATGGTCGTGTTGGCCGTGGAAACGAAATCAGGGTATCCAATGGCTACGGCCAAAGAGCTGTTCTTTGTCAGGTTGAGCATCTGGCTGGTCAAGGGTGGAATGATGACCCTGAGGGCCTGGGGTAAGATCACCAGGTTTATCACGAGAGGTGGTCTGAGACCGATGGCCATGGCCGCCTCTCTCTGGCCTTTGCTGACCGATTGGATTCCAGCACGGACCACCTCGGCAACATATGCGGCTGTATAAATGATGAGGCCGAGGAGGAGGGCGATGAACTCGGGACTCACTGTCAAACCTCCCTCAAAGTTAAAGCCTACGAGTTCGGGAACGTCCATCTCCAGGGGGGTACCGAATCCCAACCACGTGATGAAGGGCAATCCGATGATGATAGCTGTACCGACACGAAAGGTAGGGAAAATTTGTCCTGTTTTCTCCTGACGCTTTCTTGCCCACCGACGTATCAGATAAACGATCACACACCCGACCAGAAAAGTTAAAAACATATAGAGGTGAGCCGGATGCCCTTGGGGGATTGTAAACGCCACCCCACGGTTGGACATGAAGATCCCTGCGCCCGGACTGATGGCCTCCTGCGGAGAGGGTAAGGTTTCATAAAAGATGGCATACCAGAAAAATAACTGCAAAAGTACAGGAATATTTTGCATTACTTCGATGTAGATGGCTGCCAGCCTTGAGACAAGCCAGTTGGTTGAAAGCCTGGCTACTCCGATGATCGTGCCCAAAAATATGGTGATGACGACACCTATGAAAGAGACCTTGATGGTATTCAAGGCACCCACCAGAAGAGCCCGGCCGTAAGTGCTGGCGGCTGAATAGGGAATCAGAGATTCGCCGATTTCAAACGAAGATTCTTTATGGAGAAAACTGAATCCTGAGGCAATTTTCTGTTTTTCGAGGTTGATCAGGGTGTTCGAGACGAGATAGTAGGCCAACAGCCCCACCATCACAAAGGTCACAAACTGGAAAAAGATGGCCCTTTTCTTGGGGTCGAGCCAGAACGGTGTTTTTTCTGAAAGAACGTTGTTCTTAAAGCCTCTCACCTTCTCTCAAAATAGAAAGAGGGTACTCCCTTTCAAAAGAGTACCCTCACATTGAGGTTTATCTAAAAGGAATGGCGTACATCAGTCCACCCTTTGTCCAGAGGCCGTTCAGCCCGCGCTCAAGCTTGAGGGGTGTTTTGAGACCCACATTGCGATCGAAGATTTCTCCATAATTGCCGACCTGTTTGATGATGTTATAAGCCCATTTCTCATCGAGGCCAAGGGCTTTACCAAAACCAGGGTTAACCCCAAGAAAACGCTGGACCTGGGGATCGGTGCTTTTGAGCATCTCATCCACATTGGCTGATGTGATGCCAAGTTCCTCAGCCTCAATCAGGGCCATCACGGTCCAATTGACGATGTCATACCATTGGTCATCTCCATGACGGACTGCGGGAGAAAGGGGTTCCTTGGAAATGATCTCGGGCAGGATGATGTAGTCGTCGGGAGTCGGGGCCACTGAACGGATGGCAGCTAACTGGGAGGCATCTGAGGTCAAAACATCGCAGCGGCCTGCGAAAAAGGCTTTGTTCAGTTCCGCGTTATTCTCAATGACAACTGGTTTCCACGGCATCCCATTTTTTCGGAAATAGTCCGCTGCATTCATCTCAGTAGTTGTGCCCGGAAGGGTACAAACCGTGGCGCCTTTTAATTTTTTAGCAGTGTTAATTTTCTTTTTCTTGGAGATGAGAAATCCCTGGCCGTCATAATAATTGGGATGGGCAAAATTGAGGCCGTTGACGGTTTCCCGTGTAAGAGTAGCGGTTGTGTTACGGCACAGGACATCTACCTCCTTTGACTGAAGAGCCGGAAGTCGCTGGACGGCTGTAAGGGGGACATATTTCACCTTGCTTGCATCGCCGAATACGGCAGCGGCAATTGCTTTGGCCGTATCCACGTCAAGCCCTTTCCACACTCCCTTTTCATCCGGCATGCTGAATCCAGCCAAACCTGCATTCACACCCACGGTCAGGACTCCTCTTGCACGGACTTCGTCAAGGGTTCCTGCTACAGCCGTCCCGCCTGCCATGAGGAGCATCAAAACCAGAACCATTGTAAAATATTTAATCACCTTCATCCTATATTCCTCCTTTCAGTTTACATAGATTTTTACTCTGATTGCCTGGAAGCAATCCCCCTGTAAATCGGAATAAATATAAATAAAATGGGGGCGGCTGTCAAGACAAAAGAACTGCGAAAAAAGGCTACTTTTTAACCAAATTTAAGGCCTAAAAATGGGTAAAACATTAGAAAATTCTAATCTTATTTTAACCTTCCTCTAATGTGAGTTGTGTATACTTATTTCTAACAAGAGACAAAAATCTCTTTCCTCCTCCTTAAAAACCTTAACCCAATTAAATCCACCAAGCCAATGGCTTGGTGGATTTTTTATTCCAATTGTTTGAAATCGAATCCTTCTTTCAGGATTGAATTCTTCAGCTCTCTGATGTTCACCTCTTGTTCGATGGCATTCAGTATCTCCGTCTTCCCCTTGGTCTCTCCCAGCAGGATACAGCCGACGATCTTATCCTCTTTGAAGGTCACTTTACAGTAATTGCATTTCTCACGGTCGCTTCTCACCACACATTCGAGATTTCCCTCTGCATCGATCTCTCCGGTGGATGTGAGATCGATCCCAACCACCTTAAGGGTATTGGAAACAACGGTCCCCCCATAGATCTCGATCCCTCCTGCCATGTTGACCCCGGCAATCTCACCCTGTTTCTGGGCCGCAGGCCAGATCCCATAAACACGCCCTCTATGTTCTGTCACATCCCCTGCCGCAAAGATGGATTCGGTCTTTGTCTCCAGCCGGTCATTGACCAGAATTCCATTCTTCACCTCCAGCCCCATCTCTTTTGCCAGTTGGATATTGGGTCTTACCCCGG
>VGSD01000081.1 GCA_016875155.1 Deltaproteobacteria bacterium
AGCCCCCTAACCGGTGGTTACGGCGATGGGAATATCGGAACGATGGCATCCGTCCATCTGAGAAAAGCAGGCTATGATGTCGTGGTGGTTGAAGGGAGATCTGAGAAACCCTGCATCCTACTCATCGAGGATGATAAGGTGAAGATCGTTGAATCCCCCGAACTATGGGGAAAAAATACTTTTGAGGCTCAGGACCTTCTTGAGAAGAAGTACGGGAAGAACTCCGGAATCCTTCTGACAGGCCCTGCAGGAGAAAATCTCATCCCCATTTCAACGGTCATGTCCCAGCGGGGAAGGGCCGGGGGACGGCCTGGCATGGGCGCCGTGATGGGATCGAAGCATTTGAAAGCCGTCGTCATCAAAGGGACTGGAAATATTTCTAACTTTGACGACCCTAAGCTGAAAGAACTTGTCAAAAAGGGATATGAGGAGATTAAAGGAAAGGAGAGTTTTGATTTCTGGATGCGCCAGGGGACGATGCAGGCGTTTGAGTGGTGTAACGAGAACGGTTGCCTTCCGACTTACAATTTCAAAGAAGGGGTCTTTGAATTTGCAAAAGAGATGGATGGCTATGTCTTGGAAAAGCTCCATGTTGGTCGGAAGGGTTGTCCCATGTGCAGTATGCAATGTGGCCATGTGATCAAGGATTCCGAGGATCAGCAGGCAGAATTGGATTATGAAAACGTCGGAATGCTTGGCCCCAATATTGGCTTAAAAAGCCTTCCCCAAGTGGCCCTGCTCAACCGGATGGCTGACGAATGGGGTTTGGATACGATCTCTCTGGGAAGCGGTATCGGTTTTCTCATGGAAGCCTCGGAAAAAGGGTTGATCAAGGAGAATATCCGATGGGGAGATTTTAAGGCGGCCCAAAAACTCGTTCAAGAGATTGGAAAGGGAGAAGGGATAGGAGCTCTGGTATCAAAGGGAGTGAAGGCTGCCTCAGAGGTGATTGGAAAAGGTTCGCATCGCTGGGCTATGCATGTGAAGGGATTAGAGATTTCGGCTTATAACTGCCATGCCTGTCCAGGGATGGCGCTCTCTTTTGGAACCTCTCCCATCGGTGCTTCCCACAAAGATGCCTGGATCATTTCATGGGAAATATCGACGGATCGGTTCTCCTATAACAAAGAAAAGGTTCAAAAATTGATCGAGTTTCAGAGACTTCGGGGAGGTTTTTTTGAGTCGGCAACGGTCTGCCGGCTCCCATGGGTCGAAGTGAGTTTTGGACTCCGTTGGTATCCGGAATATCTTCACGCTATTACTGGAAATCGTATGGAATGGGAAGATCTTTATAAGATTGGAGATCGCATCTATCATTTGATGCGGGCTTACTGGAAGAGAGAAATTCCTCAGTTCGGCCGAACGTGGGATCGCCCGCCGGAGCGGTGGTTTGAAGAACCTCATTCTCAGGGTAAGATGAAGGGGATGAAGATTGACAGTGAAAAATATGAAGAGATGCTCTCCTATTATTATGAACTCCGGGGATGGGACGAAAATGGGATTCCCCGTAAAGAAACACTCGACGCTGCCGGATTGAAGGGAGTATCCAAAGAGATGATGGGGTAAGCTTCGTGTTGATAAAAAGGGAGGCGAGCGTACTTACAAACCTTTACAATTGCGGATTTTTCATAATTTATGGGGAACATGCGTTGATACCCTTTGGGTACCTTTTGAATATTGCTTGAAAAGGGAGTAGCAAACTATTTAAAGGTACCGCTTTAAAGGTTTTTCAGCACACCCGCCTCCCTTTTTGTATACGTATTAGTGAGGTTAAGTTGGCTGAACTCAAATTTTTTGGTTACCTGTCCGACATCGTCGGCCATAGGAAAATCGACGTGAATTTAGAGAAACCCTTACGCTTAAGGGAGATGTTGCCCTCTTCATTTCCTGAAACAAATATTATCATCCTCATCAATGAGAAAGCGGGCAGCCTCGACAGTTTGATTAAAAACGAAGACTTCGTGGTCTTGATGCCCGTTTTATCAGGAGGATAATACCCGCTCTTCTCTTTTCACCAAACTTCAGAGTTTTAATCCTGTTTGACTACCTGGAGAGACTGATCTCCGGACATTCCTTCTGATAATAAACATTTCTAAAATTTTGAATTTCATGTACAATAAGGCTCACGGACGGGAGGGAGAAAGTATGGAAAAAGACATGAGCCGAGAAGCCTTGGAGAAGACGGTTGTGGAACTTGAGGAGAGATTGAAGGAATATGGGCAGAAAGGGAATGAAAAAAATATCCGAGAGTTGGCCAGACGTCTTGAGAAGATTGTCGAGATGGGAGATGATGGCATCATCGTCTTTGATGAGAATTATCGGATTGAATTTGCCAACACCGTTGCTTCCGAATTAACTGGATATCCAAAGGACAAACTGTTGGGAGTGGACTTCCGTCATTTCCTGACGGAGAGGGATAACGGCTACCTCAACCAAATGCACTCAGATGTAGGCGAGGATGAGAGCAAGCGGGTCTGCACGGAAATGGAGGTGCTGACAGCAAAAGGGCTGAAGAAAGATGTGGAGATCTGCATCACCATCTCGAAGGGGGAAGGGGAAAAAATGAAGACCTATGCCTACCTGAGAGATATTACGGAACAAAAGGGGATGGCAAGGGAGATCCGTGAGGCGACCAAGCAATTCGAGAAGATTGCTGAGATGGGGGACGATGGGATCATCGTCTTCGACGAAGAATCCAAAATCGAATTTGCCAACCAGATGGCGACTGAGATCCTGGGCATCCCGAAAGATCAGGTCCTCGGCAAGGAATTTTTCTCTTTGATCGGTAAAAGGGATGAGGAGTTTCTTGAAGAGATGGTGATGCGAGGCGAAGGCGTCGGACAGAAGGTCTGTATTGAGATGCCTATTCAGCCCCCCTCAGGACAGACAAAAGAGACAGAGGTCTGCATTGCTCCCACCCGCTCGGAGGACGGATGGATCAAGACCTATGCCTATATCCGGGATATCACAGAGCGGAAGAGGTTTGAAAAGGAACTCAAAGAATCGGAAGAAAAGTATCGTAACCTTTTCGAAAGGGTCCAACATGGTCTTTTCATCAGCACCAGGGAGGGTCGGTTTCTTGACTGTAATCAAGCCATGGCAGAGATGGCGGGATACAATGATAAAGAGGAGTTTTTAAAAATCGATATTGCAAGGGATCTCTACGTGAATAAGGAAGACCGCAGGAAATTTCAAAGGTTGATTGAAGAACAGGGGTTTGTTAAAGACCTGGAGGTAGAGTTTAAGAAGAAGAGTGGTGAGAGGATCACCGTTCTACTCACCGCCCATGTGAAAAGGGACGAAAAAGGGGAGGTTGTCGGATACGAAGGGCTCAATATTGACATCTCCGAACGGAAGAGGATGGAGAGGGAATTGAAAGAGGCCAATGAGTTCTTCATGAATCTGATCGAAAGCTCAGTGGATGGAATCATTGCCGCTGACATGAAAGGAAATATCTTTATCTTTAATAAAGGGGCGGAAACCCTTAGCGGATACAAGGCTGAAGAGGTGATCGGAAAGATTCACATCACGAAGATCTACCCCGAAGGGGTGGCCAAAGAGATTATGGAAAAACTCCGGAGTACCGAATTCGGTGGAACAGGAAAATTCACTCCAACTCAGCTTAATGTCATCAATAAAAATGGAGAGGAGATTCCCATCCAGCTTTCTGCTGCTTTGATTTATGATGGGACCGGAAAAGAAGTGGCGAGCGTAGGAATTTTTACTGATCTAAGACCCCGATTGAAGATGGAGAAAGATCTCCAGGAGATTGAGCAGGCACTGCTCCAATCAGAAAAGCTGGCCGCCATGGGAAGGCTCACCTCGCAGATCGCCCATGAATTGAACAATCCCATCTATGGAATTATGAATACCCTAGATCTCCTTAAAACCGAAATCCCTCCAGAGAGCAAACGGCGAAGGATCCTGGAACTTTCTCTTTCCGAAACCCACAGGCTTACCGAGATGCTTCGAAATATGCTCAGTTTCTCAAAGCCCGAAGAGGAGGTGCGGCGGCCTGTCAATATAAATGAGTTGATTGAGGGGATTCTTCTGATCATGGATAAACAGATGCAGGAAGCCAATGTCAAAGTAAAGACCTACTTCGACGAAAAAATTCCGCAAGTGATGGCTTCAATGAACCAGATGAGACAGGTGATGCTCAACATGGTTAAGAATGCCAAGGAGGCGATGCCCAAGGGGGGAACCCTTATCGTTGGAACAAGAAGAGAAAAGGATAAAGTCATGATCCATATTCGGGACACGGGGGTGGGGATTCCGGAAGAGAGTCAGGCAAAAATCTTCGAAGCCTTTTTCACAACGAAACAGAAAGTCAAAGGGGTGGGGTTAGGCCTCTCGGTCTGTTATGGGATCATCAAAAGTCACGGCGGAGAGATCAAGGTCGAAAGCGGAGAGGGAAAAGGAACCCACTTCACCATCAGCTTACCCATTCAACTTTCATAACCCTTTCTTCTTTTGAATTCGGAAGGGACATTTCAAGTTACCTCACCATTACAAGAAAATTTGTATAAATAGACGATCCATCATTGCTTCAATTTGGTTTTCATGAATGGTTGAAGATGATCATTATAATGTTTTATATTGAAGTCCTATAGAGTTTTACGTGTTTTGGAGAAAGAAAGGGGGTTTTTTAGGATGGCAGAAAAGAGGACTGTTTCTATGAAAGAGGATGCGGTTTTTATGCCTCCAGAAGGGATGAAATTGAAAGCCTACATCAAGAGTATGGAGGAATATAAAAGGATATATCAGAGGTCGATCGAAGATCCAGAAGGATTTTGGGGAGAGTTAGGGGAAGAACTCGACTGGTATAAGAGATGGGATAAAGTTTTAGAATATGACTTCAATAAACCGGAAATCAAATGGTTCATCGATGGAAAATTGAATGCAAGTTATAACTGTCTTGATCGGCACCTCAGCAGCTGGAGAAGCAATAAGGTTGCTCTCATTTGGCAGGGGGAACCTCTTGAGGAGAATAGAATCTTCACCTACCAACAGCTCCATTACCATGTCTGTAAATTTGCAAATGTCTTGAAGAAGTTTGGTGTAAAAAAGGGGGACCGAGTCTCCATCTATCTGCCGATGATCCCTGAACTTCCTATGGCGATGCTCGCCTGCGCGAGAATAGGGGCCATTCATAATGTCGTCTTCGGTGGATTCAGTTCAGAAGCCCTTCGAGATAGGATCAATGATTGTGGCTCCAAGATCCTAATCACGGCAGACGCCTCTTACCGAGGTGGACGAATCGTCCAGAACAAGGTGAATGCCAATGAAGCCCTGAAGGATTGTCCTGGGGTGGAGAAGGTGATTGTCGTCAAGAGATTAGGAATGGATGTCCCCTTTGATAAGGAGAGAGATGTATGGTGGCATGAGGAGATGGCGAAGGAAGATATCAAGCTTCACTGTGAACCGGCCGTCATGGATGCAGAGGATATCCTCTTTATTCTCTATACCAGTGGGAGCACAGGAAAGCCTAAAGGGGTCATCCATACAACAGGAGGATATCTTCTCTTTGTCCATCAAACTCTGAAATGGGTCTTCGACATCAAGGAAGAGGATGTCTTTTTCTGCACGGCAGATATCGGGTGGGTGACCGGCCACAGCTATGTCGTTTATGGGCCACTCGCCATGGGTGCAACGACCCTGATGTTTGAGGGGGTACCGACCTATCCTCATCCTGATCGATTCTGGGAGATTGTGGAGAGGTATAAGGTAAGCGTCTTCTATACCGCACCCACTGCGATCCGCGCATTGATGAAAGAAGGAGAAGGATGGGTGAAGAGGAGAGGGGTCTCGAGTTTGAGGATCCTGGGTTCCGTGGGCGAGCCGATCAATCCGGAGGCTTGGAGATGGTATTATAAGCATGTCTGCCAGGAAAGGTGTCCGATCATGGATACCTGGTGGCAGACAGAAACAGGTGGATTTTTGATCAGCCCTCTGCCCATCACCCCTCTCAAGCCCGGCTCAGCTACCTTTCCCTTCCCTGGTGTTGAACCTAAAATTTTAAAAGAGGATGGAACCGAATGTGATTTGGAAGAAGGAGGCTCACTTGTCATTGCTCGACCATGGCCAGGGATGCTACGGGGCTTCTGGAACGATCCTGAAAAGAAGAGGTTTAAAGATACATACTTTTCGATTTTCCCGGGTTACTATTTCACAGGCGATGGGGCGAAGAAAGACAAAGACGGTTATTTTTGGCTTATGGGAAGAATCGATGATGTGATCAATGTTTCCGGACATCGAATAGGAACGGCTGAAGTGGAGAGTGCCTTGGTCTCTCATCTTTCAGTCGCTGAAGCAGCCGTCATTGGTATTCCCCACGAGATTAAAGGGCAAGGGATCTATGCCTTTGTTACCTTGAAGAGCGGAATAAAAGGGACCGAGGAGTTAAGGAAAGAGCTTCTTGCCCATGTCAGGAAGGTTATTGGTCCAATTGCTACACCAGATAAACTCCAATTTGCAGATGTCCTTCCCAAGACGAGAAGCGGAAAGATCATGAGAAGGATTCTGAGAAAGATTGCAGAAGGGAAGATCGAGCAATTAGGCGACACCTCCACCCTCGTCGATCCCAGCGTCGTGATCCAGCTCGCTGGAGAGAGAGTATAATTATCTCCTCGCCGAGGGTATATCGTTCATTTACCGTAAGCATTGTTTCGGTGAATCGATAAAAATGACGGATAACCGAGTACTTACTTGCCCATGAGCAAGTAAGCGGCTCGGTTATCGGAATTTGGTGGGCTGATGACCTTCTCGATAGCGAAGCTGACCAGACTTCCAAAAGAAGAGAGGAATCAAATCTATCTTCAGCTCGTCCCCCCCTCCCTCTTTACAAGGTTTCTGATCGATCCGAAGACATTGTTAAACTCCTATGGTGAGCATGTCGTTACCGGCATCTTTCCTCTTGACGAGAATTTTAGTTGTATTGAGGTGAGGCATAGAACAGGAGATAAGGACTGCATCTTCTCCTGTCAGATCTCCCTGGAGGCTTTTATGCAGAGCCTTCATCTTGACTTTATCATCATCAATGATCCAGGGTCGGAGAGGTTTCATATCGATGTCGATGAAGAGGGAAAAGATACGTTTTTCGGTTCACGAACAAGGAATATCTCTCAGGAGGTCAGAGCCATGGAATCAGGTCTTGCCCCGGGGATGGTCAAGAAAGGGTTGAGGCTCATGAAAGAATTTGCCCATTGCCTGGACACATTTCTTTTCAGCATAGAATTGCAGAATATTACCACGGATGCCTTCTTCTATCATAATGCCATCCTATGGGAAAGGTATGGGTTTACTTACTTCAGAGGCGGAAAGATGATGGAGAGAATTGATCAGGAGTTTCAACCAGGAGGGATGCTTTATGAGAAATTAGACGAATCCACTCCCTTCCGACGAAAGGGAATGGAAAAGACTGTCCGCGGAAGAAGCTGGGCCATCCATGATGGGATCTATCTCGATGCCTTTGATGAGGAGTGGGAAAGCCCGGTGATGTACAAAATCCTCGGCAAAGAATATCATGTCAACACCTTCCCAGACCAAATCTATTGACTATCATTGCCTCTTGTTCAACAGGCCATTGTGTGTTTCGGAAACCATGTCTTTTAAAATCTCTTGAGGAGAACAGATGCATTACAAGGACTGGGTTAAAAATGAATTTATGAAATTGAGCCAATCGCTCGGTTTCCAATACATCCCTGGTCAGGAGATACAAAACCGCCTCAAAAGAGTCAGGGATGGAATGAAGAAGCAGGGAATTGAGTCGCTCCTCGTTATTCAGAAGATGGACTTCTACTACCTCTCAGGAACGACGCAGGATGGTTTTCTCTTCTTACCTTTAGAGGGAAAACCTCTTCTCATGATCAAAAGAGAGTTGGAACGGGCGAGGGTGGAATCGCCTATTGATGATGTGGTCTCATTCAAATCAATCCGTGATCTTCCTCTGCTCATTCAAAAGCGTCGAAAAAAACTCCCCCGGAATATGGGACTGGAATTTGATCTTCTTCCGGTTAGGGACTATTTCAAATTTCAGGAGATCTTTCCTCGTATCACCCTGAAGGATAGTTCCTCTGTGTTTAGGGAGGCTCGTAAAATTAAATCAGACTTCGAAATCGATTTGATGAGAAGGGCAGGAGAGATTGGAAAGAAGGTTTACGAGGAGGTAAGAGGAGTCCTGAAAGAGGGAATGACAGAGATTGAACTTGGGGGATTGATGGAGGCAGTTGCAAAGAAGCATGGACATGAGGGACTTCTCAGGGTGAGGTCACTTAATTACCAGGCTTACTCCTGGCATATCCTGAGCGGGCCCATAGGTGGAATCGTGAGCCAGTCAGATTCTCCCATGGGCGGGCTCGGGCTTTCCCCTGCTTTTCCAGTTGGAGCCAGTCTGAGAAAGATGAGAGCCCGTGAGCCGATTCTCGTTGACTTCGGGATCTGTTATCACGGTTATCAGGCAGACCAAACCCGGATGTTTTCAATCGGAAGAATGAAAAAGAAATTTATCAATGCCTACCAGGCTTGTTGTGAGATCCATGATGCAGTGCTTGAAGAAGTAAGGCCAGGAGCGGATTGTGAGGCAATCTTCGCGAAGACTCTTAGGTTGGCAAAGAAACTGGGATACAAAGACAGTTACCTGGGACCGCCAGAGCTCCAAACCCGCTTTATTGGACATGGGATCGGTCTTGAATTGAACGAATTGCCATTCATCGCCCAGGGCCATTCTTATCCTCTCGAAGAAGGAATGACTGTTGCAGTCGAGCCGAAGATTGTCTTTCCCGGAGAAGGAGCCGTGGGGATTGAGAATACGGTGGTAGTTACGAAGAATGGTTACAAGATCCTAACCCCCACTGAACAAGAGATATTTCAGGTGTAGATTGATATTTATTCAAATTCACCATCCCATAACCGCTCGATAAACATCTGCCAGGGTAGCGCCTCAATATTTTTTGACAACTGGCGGGGCTGTTTTTCCAAACATACGATAAAACATTTTTTAACCGGTCCGTCTTCTAATAGAGCTTGCAACCCGCCAATATCGCCTTCATGGATGCGGGATGTGCCTTTAATTTCTATCGCCAGTTTTTTGTCGCCCAGAATGAAGTCAACTTCACGGCCGGTTGATGTCCGCCAAAAAGTAATGGGCATGTCGGGATT